>CAIOSS010000689.1 GCA_903860995.1 uncultured delta proteobacterium
AGGCGGTCTCCGCGAGCGCGGGGAGGGCGGTGCAGCGGGCCACGGCGAGGCCGAGGGCGACGAGGTCATCGGGGGCGCCGGGCATCGCCGCGAGGTGCGCCGCGAGGCCGTCGCGCTCGGCCGCGGACACGGCGGCGTCGGGCAGCGCCGCGAGGAAGGGCGTCCAACCCCGGCGCTCGCACCACCCCGGGGCGGCGGCGCCGTAGGGGCGCTCGTGGACGACGTCGCGCACCGCGGCGAGCAGGCGGCTCGCCTCGTCGAAGTGCTCCGCGGCGGATGCGCTCAATCGGGGTCGCAGCTCCCGGCGCAGGTCTGCTCGATGCGACCGGTCTCCAGGAAGGTGAGCACCTGGCGGCCGGTGTTGGGGAGGTACACGAGGTCGGAGTGCACGCCGTTGTCCATCGTGGGGACGGTGTTGTTCCGCGGCGGGGAGTAGCGCGCGAGGCTGCTGGTGATGGCGTACTGCACCACGGCGCTGCCGGTGGAGGGCGCGGTGACGGTGCGCAGGCCGAAGGGCGGCGCGTCGGCGGGGGTGACCAGCGGGACGTCGAAGCCGCGCGCGAGGATGTCGGTGGTGAGGTTGGGCACGAGGCAGTCGCCGACGGCCTCCTGGAGCAGCACGGTGCGCGCGGTGGGGGGCGTGGCGGGCGCGCGGAAGAGCCGGGTGACGTTGGCGGGGTCGGCGGGGTCGAAGCGGTGCTGGAGCAGGGAGATGAACTCGGCCTGCACCAGGGGGTCGGGGTAGAGGGTGTCGACGAAGGCGCGGATGGGCGCGTACACGATCGAGCGCGGCAGGAGGTTGGACCACGACGCGCCGGGCACCGCGAGCACCGCGCGGGAGACGCGGCGGGAGACCGACACGAAGGACGAGCCCTGGATGCCCCCGAGGCTGACGCCGTAGTAGTAGACGCGCGCCGGGTCGATGAGGGGGGAGGACGGGAAGCGCACCCGCGCGTCGGCGGAGAGGGCGCCCACGGCGAGCTCTTCGAGCGCGAGGTTGTTGGCGATGGACTGGAGCAGCCGGTCGGTCACCAGGTTGATGCGGTTGATGTTGGTGACCACGTCGCGAATGATGAGGTCGCGGTCGCCGCCGGAGAGGCCGATCCAGTCGGTGGCCACGATGACGGCGCCGGCCTGCTCGGCGAGGGGGTGGATCACCCGCGCGGCGTCGCCGGTGAGGTAGTCGCGGCCCGTGCCGAAGACGCCGTGGCCGAAGATCACCAGCGGGAGCGGGGCGGGCTCGCGCAGCGCGCGCGCGGGGATGACCATGGTGAAGGGGTACGAGGGCGCCGCGGTCTGGAGGGCGGGGGAGCCGTCGTCGGCGAAGGTGACGGTGTTGCGCGCGTCGAGCCAGTTGGGCGGGGTGAAGGTGCCGGTGACGATGCGGGCGACGTTGGCGTTGGGGGCGTCCTGCACGCGCTCGATGGTGAAGGGGATGGCGCCCGCGATGGCCGCGCGGCGGGCGACCTCCGCGCGCATGGCGACGACGGGGCTCAGCACGTGGCGCTCGCTCGCGACGGTGTAGGCGAAGGCGAGGTGCAGGTCGTCGCGGGCGTAGCCCTGCGCGGAGAGGAAGGTGAACACGGTCTCGTAGTCGGGGCGGGCGGCCTCGATGCGCGGGTCGGCGGAGGGGGTGCGGTCGCGCAGGGCGACGAAGCCGGGGGAGGCGGCGAGGGCGGCGCCGGCGGGGGTGCGCACGGCGCGGCGGATGGCGACGACGACGCGGGCGCCGAAGGGGAGGGGCTCCAGGGGGCGGATGATGAGCGCGGCGCGGTCGGTGGCGCCGCCGCGGCGGTTGGCGTCCATCTCGGCGAGGAAGGGCACGCGGCGGGCGTGGGTGAGGTCGAAGAGGGCGATGGCGCTGGCGGCCTCGAGCGAGCGCGCGGTCTGGGTGTAGTCCGCGAGGAACTCCGGGGCCACGAGGTCGCCGAAGTGCACGAGGATGGGCGCGGTGGTGGGCGCGCCGTCGGCGCGGTTGAAGGGCGCGACGTCGATGTTCACGCGCCCGGCGGGCACCTGGAGGACGTTCTCCGGGAGCGCGACGCGCCGCCCGGTGGGGGTGCTCGGGTCGGGTCGGGTGAGGAGGTCGGTCGGCCACGGGAGCATGCAGTCGTCGGTGATCGCCAGCGGGTTGCAGCGCGGCGCGCTCGGGGCGTCGGGTGCGTCGGGTGCGTCCTTCCGGGCCCCGGCGTCGGTGGTACCCGGGACGTCGGCGGGGCCGAGGTCGCCCGCGGCGTCGACGGCCAGCGCGGCGTCGAGGGCGGCGGCGGGGGCGGTGTCATCGCTGCACGCGGCGAGGCCGAGGCAGCAGGCGAGGGCGAGGGACCAGCGGAGGCGGCGCGGGGAGGTCATTGGGCGATGGGCGTCGATCGTACACGGTCACCGCCGCGGTCGCGCGCAGGCCACGCAGGCGAAGCGACCCTGCGCCTGCGGGGCGCACCGCTCGCACACCAGGTGCAGCCGGTCGTCGCAGAGCGCGGGCCGCGCCGTCCCCTCGTCGCAGCCGTCGCAGGCCAGCAGGTCGAGCGCCTGGGCTGTCGCGGGCAGCACCACCCG
>CAIOSS010000690.1 GCA_903860995.1 uncultured delta proteobacterium
GCACGTCGGAGATGTTCGACAGGCCGCGCACGGTGGCGTTGATGCCGAACACCTCGTTGATGCGGTACTCCCCGAAGGCCGTCGCGTCGAGGCGCACCGCTGAGAAGCGACCGTCGGAGTCGTAGCCCACGCCCGGCACCGTGGCGGCGCCGTTGCGATCGGCGACGTAGCCGTACTGGTACAGACCGACGCCGCCCTCGAGGGAGAGCAGGAAGCGGCCGTTGAACGAGTGCGAGTACGAGAGGTAGCCGCGGTTGCGGATGTAGAAGTTGCTGAAGAAGCTGTTGTTGACGTCGCGGAGGAAGCCCACGCGGAAGTTCGCCCGGGGGTTGATCAACCAGCGGAGCTCGGCCTGGCCGATGATGGTGTCGGCGTTGTCGCCCGCCTCGAAGAAGGTCGCCTCGTAGCCGACGAGGGCGAGCAGCGAGAGCTTGTCGGTGAGTAGGCCGTTGAGGCCCACCCGCGAGCGGATCGGGAATGACGAGAACAGACCCGTCGGGGAGTTTTCGGGGCGGATGTACGTCGTCGGGTTGACCGAGCCCTCCCAGAGGAGCGCGGTCTTCGGGAGGAAGCGCCAGCGCAAGCGGGCGTACACCGAGTGCCCGAGATAGTCGTAGAAGTTGTAGTTCGAGCTGTCGAACAGGTTGGCGATGAAGTTGTAGCCGAGCCGGAACTCGAGCGTGCCGCGCGGCGGGGCGTACGCGAGTTCAGCGTTGGCAGTGTTGAAGTTGCGGTTGAAGGTCTGCGCCGGCAGCAGCATGCCGTCGGCGCCGGTGCCGGTCTGGGAGCCCGGCTGGATGGTGCGAAGGAAGTCGTCGGCCAGCACGAACTGCCACGTGCGCTGCGGGAAGAACTCGAAGCGAAGGTTGCCCTCCACGCCGAGGTTGCGCAGGTTGCTGGTGGTGTCGGGCGTCTGGAGCGCGATGAACTCGTGGTAGATCAGCGCGACGCCGCCGCGGAAGTTCACCGTCGGGAGCGCGGTGGCCGGGGCGTCGGAGTTGCGGCTGCGCTGCGGGCCCAGGGTAGAAACCGTCAGGCTGGGCGTGATGCGCAGGCGCAGAGCGCTCGTGGGGTCGTTGGCCCGGTAGAACACGTTGGAGTCGTAGCCGACCTCCGCCCCGATGCCGGGGTGCAGCTCAAAGTTTCCAGCGCGGATGCCGCGACCCTGCGTAAGCTGCCGGTCCTGGAGCCAGACCTGCGCCGATGCGGGCGCTGCGAGACAAAACACCACGCCCGCCGAGAGCGCTGCCAGCGATCTTCGATTCATCGTTCCCAACCTGTTTCCCACCGTCGACACTGGAGACCGGATCACGGACACGGAGCCCGTCACATGACCGGGCTGCTGACGAGCGGACGCTCCGGCGCGAGCGTATCCGGCGTCAACTGCGTGGGATCCTCTTCAGGAATGTTCGGGTCGACCCGGAGCGTGATCACCGTGCGGGTCGGGTCGAAGGTGCCCGTCTCTTCGCCGATGCACTGCCGTGCCTCGGTCTCGAGGGTCTCCGAGCGCGACCGAAAGATGTTCATGAGCTGGAACTCGTGGTTGCGCTGCCCGTCGTTGTTCAGGCTCACCGAGTTCTGGAGCAGCTCCTGGTGTTCACGCGCCGAGCGCAGCGTCACGTCGACCTGGGTCAGCTTGTCGTTGAGGCAGTTGACCTTGATGATGTCGCGATCGGTGCGCGCCCGGTCGAGCAGGTCGCTCACCCGACGGCGCGACGCCGTGATGGAGTCCAGGGTCGAGGTCGCTTCACGCAACTGATCGGCCCCCGAAAGGTTCGCCGTCCGTCGGCTGCCGACCTCGGCATCGGGGCGCGCCGTCGGCGTCACCGTCTGCGCGTCGGCACCCCCTACGGACAGTCCCAGTGCGACCAGCGCACCGAACACAACCCGCCGTACCGCAAGAATCATCACGCGTCTTCCTTCCTCGGACCCTTCGAATCAGGGCCGACACTCTACCGACCATCCCAAGGATGTCAACGCTCGTGGCAGGTAGCGCCACGGCCTCGGTCATCGCTACGCAGGCTCTCGGTGTCCCTTGCACGTCCCTGCATTCATCCCCCGTCGGGGCCTCGTACAAGAGCGCATGGTCGCCATCTCATCTGCGACCAAACATGAATCCTGCCACCCCCCCTCCGATCATCCCCAGCTCGGCCACGGCCATCCGGGCGGCTGGCGGGGCCGACGACTCGAACAACAACAGCCCCAGCCCCAGGCCGAGCAGGCCCCCGCCGAGCGCCCCGAGGTCGAGCCAGCGCGTCTGCGCGGGGGTCGGCTCGAGGGCGCCCGCGGTGATCATCGCCGCCGCGGTGCCCACCACCGTCCCGGAGAGCGCGAAGATTCCGATGTGCCGGTCGGACTGCGTTGCGATGCCGGTCACCAGCCCGAGGGCAGTGCCCCACACCGACCCCGACACCACGAAGGCCGCCCCGCCCGGCCGCGGGTGCGTCGACAGGCCGAGCGCCAGCCCGAGCCCGAGCCCGAGGGTGGCGCCGCCCAGCATCACCGACGACGCCAGCGGCACCTCGCGCCACGGCCTCCCCCCGGTGAGCTCCGTCGCCAGCCCGGTGCCGATGAGGGCGCCCGCGACGAGGCCCGCGTTGATGGACGCTCCGAGGCCTTGCCTCACCGGGCGACGGTCGAGGGCCCACGCGGTCACCGCCCCGGCCGACGCGCCCAGCGCCGGGAGCCAAGGGGCCGTCAGCGGTTGGTCGAGGGCCGCGAGCGCGTCGACCCAGAGGCCAAGCGCCGCGCCGTACGTTACGGCGCTGCCGTAGAGGGTGACGGCCTCGTCGGTGCTGCGCCGGGGGGGCGCGGTGAGCGGTGGCAGCGCCGGCGCGCGCGCCCGGTTCTCCTGAGCGCGGGCCA
>CAIOSS010000691.1 GCA_903860995.1 uncultured delta proteobacterium
CCGCGCCGTCGAGGAGCACCAGCGCGGGGCACCGCTCGCCCGCCGGCGCGTAGGCCGCGACCCAGCGCGCACGGCACGGCGGGCCCGCGAGCCAGGGCGGGGCCAGAGACACCTCGCGGGTGAAGCCGTCGTCGATCACCCGGTCGACCGCCTCGCGGCAGCCGGGGAGCTCGGGCAGCTCGGCGCAGCGGGCCTGCTCGTCGTGGGGGCGCAGCCCCAGCAGGCGCCGTGCGACCGCGTTGACCCGCGTGGGCCGCCGGTCGGCGCCGTACAGGATGAGCCCGACCGGGAGCTCGTCCATCAGCGCGAAGAGGGTGCTGCGGTCGGCGCCCGACGCGAGGAGCTTGCCGCGGAGCTGCGACGCGAGGTGCTCCAGCGCCTGCGACACCTCGCCGATCTCGTCGTCGCTTGGCGTGGGGAGCTCCGCGGCGAAGTCGCCCTCGGAGAACGACCGGGCAGCCAGGGCCATGCGCCGCAGCGGGCGCGACGCGACCAGCGCCGCGAGCAGGCTGAGCAGGGCCGCGACGGTGAGGGCGATGGCGCTGGTGTTGCGTACCACGCTGGCCACCTGCACCGACGCGGCGTCGACCGAGGACACCGGCCGCGAGAGTCGGATGACCCCGCGCGCGGGCCCGACGCTGGGGTAGCGCCGCGCGACGTAGAGCGTGAGCTCCCCAGTGGTGGCCGAGCGGCGCACCACCGAGCCCTCGGCCCCCGCGAAGGCCGCGCGGACCTCCTCGCGGTCGCCGTGGTTGCCAAGGCTCGCGTACTGCGAGTCGCAGAGCACGCGGCCCCCCGGCTCGACGACGGTCATGCGCAGCGGCAGCGCGCCGCACAGGATGTCGATGCGCGCCGCGAGCTGCCCGGCGGGCGCCGCGTCGAGGCGCTGCGTGAGGTTGCGCAGCTCGGACTGGAGCTCGACCCGCGCGGTGTGGCGCTGGCCGCGACGGAGGGAGGTCTGCAGGTACACGGCCGTCGGCACGAGCACGAGGCCGACCACCAGCAGGTAGCTCACGGCGAGCTTGATGTGCAGCGGGACGCGCACGGCCCGCCAACCATACAGCGTCGGCGGGCCCGTTGCTGGCGATCGCGCCTTGGTGGTATGCGCCTCGCGAGGCCCACCATGCGACTCGCGACACTCCGAGACGGCACGCGCGACGGCGCGCTCATCGTCGTCCTCCCCGACGGGCGCAGCTACCGCGCGGCCCGGCACATCGCCCCCAACCTGCAGGCCGCCCTCGACGACTGGTCGCGCTGCGAGCCCCTGCTCCGCGCCCTCGCCGCGGCGCCGGGGGAGGGCCTCCCCCTCGACCTCGCGGCGCTCCTCTCGCCGCTGCCCCGGGCCTACGAGTGGATCGACGGCTCGGCCTACCTCAACCACGTACGCCTGGTGCGCAAGGCCCGCGGCGCAGAGCCTCCGCCCACGCTGGAGACCGACCCCCTCATCTACCAGGGCGGCTCCGGCACCTTCCTCGGCCCGCGCGACGCCATCCCCCTGCTCAACCCCGCCTGGGGCCTCGACTTTGAGTCCGAGGTCGCGGTGGTGCTCGGCGACACGCCCGCGCAGACCGGGGCCCGCGACGCCGCGC
This sequence comes from uncultured delta proteobacterium, assembly GCA_903860995.1. Lineage (GTDB taxonomy): Bacteria > Myxococcota_A > Polyangia > Polyangiales > SCUS01. The sequence goes on from CAIOSS010000691.1 coordinate 1,590, forward strand.
CGTACGTCCGGCTCATCGTGCTGGTCAACGACGTCACGCTCCGCAACCTCATCCCCGACGAGCTCGCCAAGGGCTTCGGCTTCTTCTGCTCGAAGCCCTCGACGGCCTTCTCGCCCTTCGCCCTCACGCCCGACGAGCTCGGCGAGGCGTGGGTCGACGGCCGGGTTCACCTGCGCTTGAAGACCGAGCTCGACGGCGTCACGGTGGGAGACACCGACGCGGGCCCCGAGATGCACTTCTCCTTCTTCGACCTCATCGCCCACATCACGAAGTCCCGCGCGTTCACCGCCGGCACCATCGTGGGCAGCGGCACCGTGTCCAACGTCGACCCCGAGCGCGGCGTGTCGTGCCTCGCCGAGCGGCGCACCCGCGAGGTGCTCGAGTCCGGCAAGGCCGTCACTGCCTTTCTGGTCGACGGTCAGACGGTTCGCATCAGCATGGCCGACGCCGCGGGGCGCGACCTCTTCGGCGACATCCTGCAGCGCGTGGTGGCCCAGTGAAGCTCTACAACTACTGGCGCAGCTCGGCCTCGTGGCGCGTGCGCTTCGCCCTCGCCTACAAGGGAATCCCCTACGAGTACGAGTCGGTCTCGCTCGTGGCCGACGGCGGCCAGCAGCACGGCGACGCCTACCGGGCGATGAACCCCATGCAGCAGGTGCCGACCCTGGAGTGGGTCGAGGGTTCCGAGACGATGCGGCTCGGTCAGTCGCTGGCCATCATCGAGTACCTCGACGGCGCCTTCCCCGGAGCCCGCCTGCTCCCGGAGTCGCCGTACGTCCGCGCCAAGGTGCGCCAGCTCGCGGAGATCGTGAACGCGGGCATCCAGCCGCTGCAGAACCTCGAGGTCCTGCGCTTCGTGCGCGACGAGCTCAAGGGCGACACCGGCGCCTGGGCCCGTCACTTCGTGGGCCGCGGCATGCGCGCGCTGGAGGCCGAGGCGCTCCACACCGCGAGCACCTTCATGGTCGGCGACGCGGTCACCCTCGCCGACTGCTGCCTCGCGCCGCAGCTCTACGCGTGCCGGCGCTTCGGGGTCGACATCGGCGACTGCCCGACGCTCCTCCGGGTCGAGGCCAACCTCCAGGCGCTCGACGCGTACCGCTCGTCGCACCCCGACGCGCAGCCCGGCGCCCAACCCTGACGACACCCGGCGAAAGGTCATCACCCAATGCTCGAACGCATCGCGCGGGGAGAGGTTCCGGCGAAGCACCACATCGCGTCGCGTGACGCCTTCGGGGCCCTGCGCCACGAGGAG
>CAIOSS010000692.1 GCA_903860995.1 uncultured delta proteobacterium
GCGATGGACCTACGCGTACTCCACCTCGGCGACCACCCTCACCGGCGGCGTCGCCATCGCCGACCTCTCGAGCGACGGGCGCCCCGAGGTGGTCTTCGCGAGCTACTCCACCGCGACCAACGCGGGTGCGCTGTATGTGCTCAGCGCCGCGGGGGCGCTGCTCCACCGCGTCGCGCTCCCGGGCCGCGGCTCGATGGCCGTACCCACCGTCGCCGACGTCGACCGCGACGGCACCCTGGAGATCGTCGTGAGCCTGAAGGACGCGAGCAGCGACGGCACCGAGGTGATGGTGTTCAACGTGGCGGGCTCGGCGAACAACTGCCTGCCGTGGCCCACCGGGCGCGCCAACTACCAGCGCAACGGGTCGCCCGCGCGCTGAGCGATCAGGCGCGCGGGTGACGCCACGGGGCCCCCTCGCGACTCACATCGGGACACGCTTCCTGGAGCGGCCATGCGTCGAAGGTCGGGCAGTCCTCCGTACGTCGCCGGGCTTCGGGTGCTGGCCCTACACCCTGGGCACGCGAAGTGAGGCGCCCGCTCCGAGGGCTGTCGGACCGAAGCTCCATGAACCTGCCCGAGGTCGGTGTGCTCGCGTCCGGAGGGTCGATCGAGTTCCTGTTCGAAAGCCCCGCCAGGAGCGCCCGCCCTCGCTTGCCCGGGGTGTAGGGCCAACGCCCGAAGCCCGGCGACGTACGGAGGACCGCGCGACCTTCGACGCATGGCCGCTTCGACGCATGGCCCACGAGCTGGTACTGCCCGAGGCTCAGAGTAGCCATGACGGTTGTTCTCATTGGTGAATGTTGAGCACCGTTGTTGAGATGCAAAGCGTGTAGGGTCTGCGCACTGAGATTCGCCCAATAGAGCCTTCGCCTCATTTGTGATTCAAGGTGATAGGCCCGAGGGATCTTGAAGCGCTCATCCGACAGCGTCCGCTGCGCACCGTCGATTCGCAGGGCCTCACAGTCTGGCGAACGTGCGTCAAAATGCAGGCGGCGAGCGTCGGCGCCCTGCGCGCGCCCGGGGCGTCTGATCGTCGGGGCGGGCCTGGCGAACGATCCCGCCGTGACGCATGCGGCGCCCGGCGATGGACGTGCTTGACGGCAGGGATGCGATGGTGTTCCCGTCCCTTTCTGATGTTGTGGGCACTGATCAAGCAGACGGAGTGGAAGCCCTTCCTGGATCTGCTATCGCCCTCGTTCTTTCGTGTTGTACCGGCGGGGCCGCTCCTGGCCGAGCTCCGACGGCTCGCGGCGCTGTATCGCAACGCCGACACATTCGAGCGCGCGGTCGCGCGTCGGACCGCTTCGCTCGCCAGTGCGAGACTCCCCATCGAGGTGACGGCCGCGAAGCGCGCCGCTCCGCCTCCGAAGTCGATGGACGCCGCGGCGGCGCGTGCCCGTGGGCAACGCGTCCTCGAGCTCTATTTCCATCAGATCTTCGACGACGGACTGACGCTGCTCGACCTCCGACAGGAGCGCTTCACCCAGCCAGAGGCGAGCGACGGCGCGCTCCTATGGTCGCCGAGCGGCGCGCTGGCAGAGTGGAGCCCGGCGTTTCGTGGCGCGGTCCGAGCGCTCTACCGTGGCTTCTACAACGGAGACGATCGACAGTTCCGAGAGGGCCTTTCCGCCCTGGGGCTCGCCAGGGCCGAAGAGGCACTCCGAGCACAGTTTGGAGAGGGCCAGCAGCGGGAGGTCGTCTTCACGCTCCGCGACTTCCAGCAGAAGTTTCAGGAGGTGTTCGTCCGCTGCCAGGCGACGGGATCGACCATCGACCCGGGCTTCCTCGCGCTTGGGCTCTACCTTGCGACGATGTACGAGCACCTTGAAGCCCTCGCGCAGCCTTTCGACGCGCGGGCGGCCTTCGAGCTGGCGACGGCTCGCGCACCCTGAGGGTGCACGCGGCGTGAGCACCCTGCATCGCTAGTTCGCAGTTGCCGTGGAGCGCAATCGCTCCGCGCGCGGCGGCGCTGCTTCGAAACCCCCTCACCCCTTGAGACAGCCCCGTGGACACCAACCCCTCGACCGAAAAACTGACCGTCGCCATCGCAGGGGCGAGCGGCTTCGTCGGATCGCAGCTGATCCCCACGCTCACGGCGGAGCACCGCGTAGTCGGCCTCGCGCGGGGCCCACACCGCTCGGACGGCGGCGTCGTGTGGCGCGCGTGCGATCTCTTCTCCTCGACCAGCACCCACGCGGCGCTGGAAGGTGTCGACATCGCGGTCTACCTCGTGCACTCGATGATGCCGTCGTCCAGGCTCTTTCAGGGCAATTTCTACGACACCGACCTGCTGCTCGCGGACAACTTCGCGAAGGCCTGCGCGCACGCAGGGGTGAAGCACATCATCTATCTGGGCGGCCTGGCGCCCGACAACGGGTTCGTCAGCAAGCACCTCGAGAGCAGGCTCGAGGTCGAGGGCGTGCTGCAGTCCTCCGGGATTCCGGTGACCTGTCTGCGCGCTGGGATGGTGGTCGGCCCGGGGGGAAGCTCCTTCGAGATTCTGCGCGCGCTCGTGCAGCGGCTGCCCTGGATGGTGTTGCCAAAGTGGACGCGCAGCCGGGGGCAGGCGGTATTTATCGACGACGTCGTGACCGTGCTCAAGGCGTGCATCGTGGACCCGACCCTTCGAGGGCGCACCTTGGACCTCGTCAACGGTGAGTCGCTCACCTACGAGAGCCTGCTCCGGCAGACCGCGCGGGCGCTCGGCAAGAAGCGACTCATGGTGCCGGTGCCGATCGCCTCGACGGGCTTCTCGAAGCGCTGGGTGCAGCTCTTCAGCGGCGCGTCGCATGAGCTCATCTCACCGCTCATCGACAGCCTGCAGTGCGATCTCCCGCAGCTCGATCCCGTTCCCGAGATCGCCCGCCTCATTCGACACCACACCTTCGCGAGCATGCTGGAGGAGACCCTGCGCCGGACGGCCGCCCGGACGGCCCCGCCCGCGTCGTCGAGGCCCGGCGAGCCGCGCAACACGGTGCGTTCGATTCAGCGCCTCCCGTCGATGCCCGCCCAGGACGCGCGCTTCATCTCCAATGAGTACATGCGCTGGCTCCCACACTTCTTTCGCGCGGTGATTCGCGTCACGAGCGCGGACGATACCCCGCTGATCACATTCTCCCTCGCGTTTCTCGACCGGCCGCTGCTCGTGCTCGAACTCATCGATCAGGGCAATGATCACGCGCGCAACAAGTTTCACATCGTCGGCGGCATCCTCTCGAAGACGACCACCACCGGCTGGCTCGAGTTTCGCCAGGTCGCTCGGAGGCGCTACACCCTCGCCGCGATTCACGGCTTCGTCCCCGCGCTTCCGTGGATCGTCTACATTGCGTCGCAGGCGCCAGTCCACGCGCTCGTGATGAAGGCGTTTGGGCGCCACCTTGCGCGGCTCGCGGGCTCCGACACGTCCGCCTAGTACCGCGTCGCAAGAGTCCTGACGGGTTGAGCCGAGCACCCGCCCTCGCCCGCCAGCACCGGCCTCGCCCTCCGAGGGGAGCACCGCCCTGAGCGACAACTGCGTCGCCCCAACGGCGACAACTACATCGCCCCATTGGGGTGACTGCAGTTCGACGGGGTAGCGCGGCGGCTTCGCATGGGGCGACTGCCGGCGCGTGAAGCCCGCGACCGACAACCAGGTGAGGAAGCTGATGGGA
>CAIOSS010000693.1 GCA_903860995.1 uncultured delta proteobacterium
GAGCACCTCCACCCGCTGCCGACGAAGCAGGTCGAGGGCGGTCTTCGCGTCCGGCGCCGTCGACACCCGGTACCCCTCCCGGGTCAGCAGCCGCTCCAGCGACTCCAGGTTCGACCGATCGTCCTCGACCACCAGCACCGTCGTGTCGCTTGCACTCACCGGGCGCAGCGTAGCCCTGCGCGCCGTCCCCCGCGACCTCCGCGCCCCATCTCCCGGCGGTCTCCTTCGGGTGTACAACCCGGGCAAGAGTCCGTGAGAGGCGCCCGCGTCGGTGGCCGAAGCCCCGATCCGCGGCCCGCAAGGAGCTGTCGATGCGATCGTGGCGTGGATGGGTGCTCGGTGCGCTGGTGGGATCGCTGGGCGCGTGCGGCTCGACGGCGCTGCTGCTCGACCCGCAGGAGGCCGGCGCGGACGCGGCCAGCGCCGACGCTCCCCTGCCCGACGCCGCGCCCCCGGTCGACGCGTCCACCGCCGACCTGGGCGTCGACGCCCCCAAGCCCTCCGACGTCCCTGTCATCCAGAGCGACCTCCCGGGCCCCTCGCAAGATCTCCCGGGCCCCTCGGAAGACCTCCCGGCCCCCCTCGACGCCCCGGTGACCCTCGACACGCCCTTTCCCAGCGAGTTCCCGCCGACGCCCGATGCCCCCCTCCCCGGCGATGCCCTCCCGGCCGTCGACGCCCCCGCGGATGTCCTCGCCGCCGCCGACGCCTCGCCCTCCGCCTGCCCGGCAGGGCTCACCGACCGCTGCCCGTCGGTCTTCCCCGGCGAGTGCGCCGACCTGTCCGACGGCGTGGCCCACACGGTCACCTTCGGCGGCCTCACCGCCGACCTGGCCGCGAGCTGCGAGGGCGCCATGACCTCCGCGGGCCCCGACGGCGTGGCCCCGCTGACCATCACCACCCCGAGCGACGTGGTGCTCGTCGCCCGACCCACCGGCGGCGACACCGCCGTGGTCACCCTCAGCCCCGCCGCGGGGTGCGGCCAGCGCAACGGCGAGCTCCGATGCCAAAACAGCAGCGCGAGCGGCTCTGGCGGGGTTGCGACGCTGCGCGCGAGCACCCTCGGCCCCGGCACCTACGCCGTCACCGTGTCCACCATCTCGGGCCGCCCGGTGGTGGTGCAGGCCACCATCACCCCGGCGCGCCCGCGCCCCCGCGGCGACGTGTGCCCCGGCGTGGTGCTCACCCCCGACGGCGCGGCGATCACCCTCTCCACGGCGGGCTTCGCGGGGGAGGCCGACCACGGCACCCCCTGCGGCTCCAACGGCGCCAGCGGGGGTTGGGTCGACGCGGTGTTCTCGTACACCCTCACCACCGCGCGCGACGTGACCCTCAACGTCAGCCCGACGGGCTCCGGCGACGTCGCCCTCAGCGTGCACACCCGCTGCGGCGAGCGCGGCGCCAGCCTCCCGGGCTGCGTCACGGGGAGCCCCGCCCGGCGCATCCTCCGCAACCAGGCCCCCGGCACCTACTACGTCATCGTCGAGCACCGCAGCGCAGGCGCCGCGGGCCGCTCGCTCGTCGCCGCCGTGACCACCGCCGCCCCGACGCTGCCCGGCCCGGCAGACGCCTGCCCGGGCGTCCCGCTCACGGCCGGGGTCGCGGCGCAGGTGGACGTCGCGGGGCTCACCGCGGGCTCCGCGGCGCTCAGCTGCCTCGCCTCCGCGCGCGCCGACGCCGTGTTCGGTTTTACCGCACCGGGTATGGCCTCGGACGTGCTGCTCAACGTCGCCGGGAGCGACGGCGCCCGGGTGGGCTACACGCTGCAGTCGCCCTGCGGCGGCGCGGCGGTGGGCGGCTGCACGGGTCCGGCGGGCAGCGTGTGGCGGCGCTACCAGGGCCTCACCGGCGCGCAGGCCTACAGCGTGGTGGCGGGCACCGAGGGGATGCTCGGCAGCGTGACGGCGCAGTACCTCCTCGTTCCCGCGGCGACCTCGGTGTCGGTCTCGGGCAACGAGAGCTGCGGCGCGCGGCGCACGATCCCCGCCACGGGGGGTGTGTTCCGCGGCAACTCCGCGATGGCGCCGCCGCCCATCGCCGCGCCGCCCTGCGGGGGCCTCGGCTGCGCGGGCGGCCGGGCGGTGTACTACCAGCTCACGCTCACCGAGCGCCGGCGGGTGATCGCCAACACCCTGGGCTCGGGCTTCGACACCATTCTCAGCATCAACAGCGGCGACTCGTGCCCGGGCCGGCCGGTGGGCAACGGGTGCAACGACGACACCGTCGCGCAGGCCTCGCAGGTGGATGTCACCCTCGCCGCGGGCACGTACTTCGTGGTGGTGCAGGGCTGCGGCCTCGGCCGCGGCGGGGACTACACCCTCGACGTCGCGGTGGTCGCTCCCTGAGGGCCGCTCACGGGATGACCGGCCCGGCGTCCGCGGGTGGCCCGGGCGGGCGAAGCTCGGAGGGGGGCAGTGCGGTGAGGGCGAAGTCCTGCTGGGTGGTGGCGCCCGCGGTGATGGTCACGCTGGCGTCGGCGGTGCCCGCGCCCGGAAACCACGCGTGCACGGTGTACGTCCCCGCGGGAAGGCCCTCGACCCGGTAGCGGCCCTCGGCGTTGGTCTGGTCGTAGTACCAGTGGATCTGGGGCGACACGACGATGGGCGTCTGCATCCAGTGGGGAAAGAGCACCGAGTGCAGGATGTACCGGCCGGGGCGCTGGACGCGCTTCTCCTGGTCCTCGGCGGGCATGAGCATCTGGGCGATGGTGGCGCCCAGGCCGTCGACCTTGGTGAGGTGATGCGCGTCGGTGGCGGCGTGCAGCACCAGGGTGTCGTTGAGCCCCATCGCCAGCACCCGCGGCTCGATGGAGCAGTCCTGGAAGGTGGCGTAGCGCCGCCGCGCGGGAGGCGCCGGGAGACCGCGGGTGTCGACGCTCACCAGGGCCGCGGGCAGCGGTCCCGGCGCCGTCACGCCGAAGGGGTTGGCGTAGTACCCGCGGGCGCTCTCGGCGCAGCCGCGCATGCGCGCGACGTCGGCGTCGATGACCACCGGCCGCGGCGCAGGCACCGACCCGGTGAGGC
>CAIOSS010000694.1 GCA_903860995.1 uncultured delta proteobacterium
GGCGCGCCTCCTCGGCGAAGAGCGTCGGTCGGCGAGCGACGACGACCGGTTCGACGACCTCTGGCGCCTGGTGGGCGGCTCGCACGGCGCGCTCCAGGTGGCGGCCGACCTGGCGGCGATCCGATCGAGGGTGAACGTGCGGATGCGGGGCGTCGCGCGGACGGGTGAGGGCCTCGACCGGCTGGTCGCGTGGGGCGACGTGCCCGGCGACGTCAGCGTGCGCGCCGCGGGGCAGGCGCACACCGAGGCGGCGGCGTTGGAGATCACCCGGCTCGTCGACGCCTCCACGCGCCAGCTCGCGGGGCAGGTGATGGTGCGGCTGCTCGGGCTCGGGCGGCTCCTGCGCGAAGGCGTCGTGGCCCGCGCCGAGGGCGACCGCGTGACGCTCACCGTGCAGGCAAACGCCACCGAGGCGGGGCGGGTGCTGCGCATCAGCTCGGCCCTGCAGGAGCTCGGCGCCGCGGAGTAGTGCGCGGTCGGTCGGCGAAGGGGGCCCGGGCGGTGATAGGCTCCGTCGAGACACCGTGGAGCGATCTCGCGACGCAGCCCTGAAGGTCCAGCTCGTGGACGCGTCGTCGTCGACGGACGACGACCTCGCGCCGGGCACGCTCTTCGGCGGCTACGAGGTCATCCGCAAGCTGGGCACCGGGGCCTTCGGGGCGGTGTACGAGGCGCTGCGGCTGCCGCTTCGCAAGCGCACGGCGCTCAAGGTGCTGCACCGGGAGTTCGTGCGGTACCCCGACGTGCTCAAGCGCTTCCTGCGCGAGGCGGAGATCGTCGCGCAGATGGAGCATCCCCACATCGTCGGGGTGTTCGACCTCGGCCTGCACGACGGGCGGCCGTACATCGCGATGGAGTTCCTCGACGGTGAGACGCTGGCCGAGCGGCTCGACCGCGAGGGGGTGATCCCCGCGGCAGAGGCCGTCGATGTGATGCTGGCGGTGATGTCCGCGGCCGCCTCGGTGCACGAGAAGGGCGTGGTGCACCGCGACCTCAAGCCCGACAACATCTTCCTCGCGCGGACCGCGACCCGGGCCATCCAGCCGAAGCTGCTCGACTTCGGCGTGGTGAAGGTGCGCGAGGCCGGCGGCTCGATGACCATGACCCGCGCGATGGTCGGGACGCCCTCGTACATGTCCCCCGAGCAGGCCCGCGAGGCGCGCGACGTCGACGCGCCGAGCGACCAGTGGTCGCTGGCCGTGATCCTCTTCGAGTGCCTCACCGGCAAGTGCCCCTTCGGCGGCGACAACCTCCTCGACATCCTCAACGCCATCACGACGGGCCCGGTGCCCCGGCTGCGCGAGTTGAGCCCCACCCTGTCGGCGGGCCTGGAGGCCGTGCTGCTGCGGGCGATGGAGCGCGAGCCCTCCGCCCGCTGGCCCTCGGTGCGGACCTTCGGCGAGGCGCTGCGTCCCTTCGCGTCCGTGGGGGGACAGGCGGTCTGGGAGGCGTTCTACACCAACGAGGAGCGCCACTACCTCTACGACGACATGGACCAGCTGTCGGACGAAGTGCTTGCGACGCTCATCCAGCACACCCGGCACACCATCGAAAGCTTGAAGGCGGAGTGTCATCCCAGCCAGGCGCGCACCTTTGAGCTCCAAATCACCACGCGCAAAGAGGCCCTCGTCTGCTCGGCGCTCCTCGACCGCGATGTGCGGCGCGCGATCGCAGAGGGCGCGGTGGTGCCCGAGCTCATCGCGCTGCACAAGCACTCCCCCGACCGGATGGCGGCGGACTTTTTCGTCAAGCACAAGTATGTTAACAGCGAGGACAACGTGCGCATGACCCTCTGCGACAGCA
>CAIOSS010000695.1 GCA_903860995.1 uncultured delta proteobacterium
CACCGCGGGCGCGCCGGTGAGCCGACGCAGCGAGAGCAGCGGGTCGATGTGATCGCCGCCGTCGCGGGAGCACCCGAGCGCGTAGCCGTCGGTCACCTCGTCGGCGCACACGAAGAGCAGCCCGGCGTGGTAGCGCAGGCACCTCACCCCGACGTCGCCGCCGACGCGCGTGAAGGGACCGCCCCGCACCGAGCGGCGGATGCCCTCCGCGCGGCTGGTGCTGGCGATCCACACGGTGTCGCCGTCGTCCGAGAGGGCGAAGCCGATCATCTCGGCGCTGGTCTCCGTGACGATGCGCAGCGAGCGGCCGCCGTCTTCGCTCTTGAGCAGCAGCGTCCCGAGGCCCCGGGAGGCGCGCACGTACAGCACGTCGGGCCGCCGCGGGTCGACCCCCGCGAGGTAGACCCCCTGCGCGTCGGAGAAGTCCCGGGTGGTCTCGCGCAGGGTGCGCCCGCCGTCGTCGCTGCGCAGCATCACCGGGAGCCCGCCGCGCTCGTACGCCGTCACGTAGACCCGCATCGGGTCGTTGGGCGCCACGTCCGCGGTCTCGGAGAAATACCCCATGGGGATGCGCGCCCCGGCGGTCCAGCTGCGGCCGCCGTCGGCGGAGAGGATGAGGGCGTCGTCGCCGGTGGGCCCCGCCAGCGCGACCATGGTGCGCCCGTCGAAGGTGTTGGTGACGTCGGCGTAGCCGCGGGCGGGCGCCCCGGTCGGACGCGCCCAGCGGCAGTACGCCCCGTCGCTGCCCGAGAGGCCCATGTAGGTCGCGATCACCAGGTTGCCATCGGGACCGATGGAGAGCGACGGGTCGCTCGCCCCGACGGCCTCGTAGGCCTCCTCGCAGACCCAGCCCCACTCGCGCCCGCCGTCGCGCGACAGCAGCAGCCCGAAGGTGGTGCGCAGCGCCAGGACGTCGTTGCGCGCGCCCGGACCGGCCACGAAGTAGTTCGCCGCGGGGAAGCGCCCGTTGGCCCGCGCCTCGCTCGCCGCCATCGCGCACCCGACCAGGATCATCGCCGCCCGCGCGCCGCGGCGGGCCATCGTTCGTGCTCGCATATCTCGGTCGTTGATCCTGTCACACAACCGCGCGCCCGGAGCGCGGCGGGCGTCAGCGCAGCACCCGCGCCGCACTGGACCGGACCCGCGGGTGTAGGGCACCCTCCCGCTCGGAGTGCCCTTCGCCATGCGTACCCTTCTGCTTCGTTCCGCCGCGCTTCTCGCGCTGGCGATGAGCCTTTCGGCCTGCGCCGGCGGCCAGGTCGCCGAGATGGACGCGATGACGCCGGTCGACGACTCGGTCTTCATCGACGACTTCGCCAAGGACCTCGACGGTCCCAACCTCGACTCCCCCCCCGAGCCCGGCCGCTGCGGTCAGGCCAGCCAGCGCTGCTGCGGCGGCACCGCCTGCGAGCGCGGCCTCGACTGTCGCGAGGGGGCGTGCTGTTCGCTGCCCGCCGCGGCGTGCACGGCGGCGGGCGAGTGCTGCGACGGGATGCAGTGCGCCATGGGCCGCTGCTGCCACGCCATGGGCGACCGTTGCGACACCAGCGCCGACTGCTGCGAGGGCACCACCTGCGCGGGCGGCACCTGCATGGCCGCGGCGTCGTCGTGCGGCGCGATGGCCCAGCCCTGCTGCGCGGGCGACGTCTGCCAGGCGGGCTTCAGCTGCAACGCCGGCACCTGCGGGGCCTGCGGCGGCGCGGGCCAGGCGTGCTGCGCGGGCTCCACCTGCACCGGCACCCTCGCGTGCATCGCGGACACCTGCCAGATGCCCGCGGCCTGCGGCGACCGGCTCCAGCCCTGTTGCAGCGGCAGCTCGTGCAACGCCGGGCTCACCTGCGACGGCGGCGGGGTGTGCAACCCGGCCCCCGCGGCGTGCGGCGGCGACGGCCAGATGTGCTGCGGCACGGCGTGCAACCCGGGCCTGGCGTGCAACGCCGGCACCTGCGGCATGGCCTCGGGCATGACCCCCTGCGGCAACAGCGGCGAGGCCTGCTGCGGCGGCACGGCGTGCAACAGCGGGCTCATCTGCACCAGCGCGCGCTGCGCGATGCCCACGGGCGGCGGCGGGGGCGCGTGCGGCGGCGACGGCGAGACCTGCTGCGGCGGCACGGCGTGCAACAGCGGGCTCTCGTGCATCGGCGGCAGCTGCTCGGCGTCGATGCCCGGCGGCGGCGGGGGCATGACGCCCGGCGGCGGCACCCCGGGGGCCTGCGGCGCCATCGGCCAGCCCTGCTGCGGCTCGGCGGCGTGCAACCTCGGCGCGGTGTGCTCGAGCGGCACCTGCAACGCGGCGCCCATGCCGGGCGCCGACGGCGGCGTGGTGATCCCCGGGGTCGACGCGGGCGGCGGCCCGGGCGGCGCGTGCGGCGGCGACAGCGAGCCGTGCTGCGGCGCCTCGGCGTGCAACAGCGGGCTCACCTGCACCTCGGGCACGTGCCAGCCGGGCATGGGGATGATGGCCTGCGGCGGCGACGGTCAGGCGTGCTGCGGCACCGCGGCGTGCGACCCGGGCTTCGCGTGCAACACGATGACCCGGCGCTGCGCGGCGAGCACGACGCCGGTCTGCGGCGGCGACGGCCAGCGCTGCTGCGCCATGGACCGCTGCACCAACCCCTCGCTGTCCTGCGTGGGCGGCAACTGCGAGCGCTGCGGCTCGGCCGGCTCGGCGTGCTCGTCGGGCGGCGCGGCCTGCTGCACCGGGCTCACCTGCTCGGGCTCGGCGTGCACCGACGGCTCGACGCCGCTCCCGCCAGGCTCGGCCTGCACCCCGGGCGGTATGCCCGCGTGCGCGACCGGCACCACCTGCGGCGAGGCGCACGGCTCCGACCGCTGCTGCCGCGCGGAGGCCGGCGCCTGCGGCCGCGACACCGACTGCTGCGGCGCGCTCTCGTGCCGCTCGGGACGCTGCGCCCGCAACATGACCGGCGGGGACTGCACCCGCGACTCGGACTGCTCCTCCGGGCTCACCTGCCAGAGCGGTCAGTGCCGCCCGATGAGCGACCCCTGCGTGATGGCGGGCGCGTCGTGCATGACCGGCGGTGCGCGCTGCTGCGGCTCGCTCAGCTGCACCGGCACGGGCACCTCGGGCAGGTGCTGCAGCGCCGCGGGCTCGACCTGCACCGGCGCGGGCGACTGCTGCAACGGGCTCGCGTGCACCGGCGGCCGCTGCGCCTGCTCGCCCGCGGGCCAGCGCTGTGCGGCGAGCGCCGACTGCTGCGGCGACGCCACCTGCGTGGGCGGGATGTGCCAGTGCCGCGCGCGCGGCCAGAGCTGCTCGGCCACGGGCGACTGCTGCACGGGCCTCACGTGCAACAGCGGCGTGTGCTCGATGTGCGCGACGCCGGGCTCGGTGTGCACGCCCGGCAGCGGCACCGCGTGCTGCTCGCCGGCGCAGTGCCGGCAAGAGATCACGTCGACCTTCTGCTGCGTGCAGCAGGGCGAGGGGTGCACCCGGGACATCGACTGCTGCGGCTACATGTCCTGCACGAGCGGGCGCTGCGCCTGCCGCGCGGAGAACTCGGGCTGCCGCGAGAGCAACGAGTGCTGCACGGGGCTGAGCTGCCAGAGCGGCTCGTGCCGGCGCACGGCCATGGACGGCGGCACCGGCGGGCGCGACGGCGGCGGCATCAGCATCGACCTGCCGCGCATCGATGGCAGCGCGGGCGACGCGCGGGTCGACGGCGCAACGGGCGACGGCGGGATGTGCCTCGCGCCCGGCGCCGTTTGCGCCCAGGGCATGACGGCGTGCTGCGGTGACTTCGCCTGCGGGGCGCAGCCGGGAGGGACCTTCTGCTGCCGCCCGGCGATGGGGGCATGCACGACGTCGCGTCAGTGCTGCGGCTCGATGCTGTGCTCCTCGGGCATGTGCCAGTGCCAGCGTCGCGAGCAGTCGTGTACGTCCGACCTGGACTGCTGCGGCGGGGCGCGCTGCAACCGCGGCGACGGCGGCACCTCGGGCACCTGCGCGTGCAGCCGGGAGTTCGAGACCTGCACCTCCAACGAGGGCTGCTGCTCGGGCCTCTCGTGCCGCAACGGCCGCTGCCTCACGGCGGGCTGCCTCGCGCCGGGTGAGCGCTGCGACAACACCGACGCCGGCAGCTGCTGCGGCGGCTACGCCTGCAACGTGCAGCCGAACGGCATGAGCACCTGCTCGCGCGGCCCGGCGCTGGTCACGAGCGACCCGCCGACGCCCTGCATGAGCGGCGCGGAGTGCGCGGGCGCCGTGCTGTGCACCGGCGGCGCGTGCGTCTGCCGGCGCGGCGGGCAGTCGTGCTTCTACTCCAACGACTGCTGCGGCGCGATGCTCTGCAACCGCCCGGGCGATGCCGGCGCGCCGAGCATGGGCACCTGCCAGTGCCAGGCGAGCGGCAACGGCTGCCGCATCGGCGGCAACGACTGCTGCTCGGGCGCGTGCCGCTCGACCCCGACCGGCGACCGCTGCCCCTGACGCGGCGGGCGGGTGGTCGTCGCCCGCCGGTCCCTTGATGCGGTCGCGCGGTCGCTGATAGCGTCCGCGCGATGAACGTCCCCAGCCGCTACCTCGTCGCCCTCGTCCTCGCCAGCAACCTGATGGGCTGTCAGCTCATCAAGAAGTTCACCGACCGCAACCAAGACGCGGGCGCCGCGCCGACGGGTACCACGGTCGTGACGCTCGACGGCGGTGGCATCGCGCTGCCGACGGCCACGGAGTACGACGGCG
>CAIOSS010000696.1 GCA_903860995.1 uncultured delta proteobacterium
CAGCGACGGCGACGGCGCGCTCGACGCCGTGGACAACTGCGTGCGCGTCGCCAACGCCGACCAGGCCGACCTCGACGCCGACCAGGTGGGCGACCCCTGCGACGTCGACCGGGACAACGACGGCACGCCCGACGCGATGGACAACTGCCCGGGCGAGGCCAACGCGACGCAGGGCGACCTCGACGGCGACGGGCGCGGCGACGGCTGCGACGACGACCGCGACGGCGACGGCGCGCCGGACGCGACGGACAACTGCGACGAGACCGCGGCGGGCGACCAGCGCGACACCGACGGCGACGGCGAGGGCGACGCGTGCGACCTCGACGGCGACGGCGACGGGCTCAACAACGCCGACGACAACTGCCCCTTCGACGCCAACGTCGACCAGCGGGACGGCGACGGGGACGGCTTCGGCGACGCCTGCGACGCGCTTCCCCCGGGGGGCACGGGCGACGCTGGGGCGGCGGGCGATGGGGGTGCAGCGGGCGATCCGCCCGCGGGGGAGGTTCCGCCCGCGGAGGACGACGGGCCGGAGCTCGAGGTGCCGCCGGAGACGCTCACGGAGGTCGCCCCCCCGGGCGGGTGCAGCGCCTCGCCGGGGCCGCGCGGATCGCTCGCCTGGGCCGCCGCGCTGCTGGGTGTCGCGCTCGTCCGGCGGCGGCGACGGCCCGCGTAGGGCACCGATCAGTACGCGACGCCCATCGCGCTCGCGCGGCTCTGCACCCGGCGGGTGATCACCGAGGTGATGTTGTTGGTCGCCGCCGGAGCGGGGGCACCGCCGCGCCCGGGTCGTCCGCCCTCCTCGGCCATGGCCACCTCCGCGGGGCGGGCCGGGCGCGCGAGGCCGCGGCGCGAGAGCACGTCGGCGCCCTCGTTGCGCTCCTCGTCGGTGAGCCGTCGGTCGGAGACGAAGACCTGTCCGCCCTGCCGCAGGATGGTCTGCGTGCGGCCGTCGGCCATCTGCTGGTCCTGCGCGTAGGTGAGCGCGGTCATCATGCCGTGCGTGCGCTGGGCGATGGCCGCGAACTCCGAGCGGCCGCGCGCGTCGAGCCCGCTGCACTCGATGGTGCTCACCTCGATCTGGTGGTCGGCGGCGTAGCGCACGAGGCCGTTGTGGTCGTGCTCGGGGTAGCGCTGCGCCGGGGCGTCGCCCACCAGGAACACCATCCGCGCCGAGCGCTCGCCCCAGTTCATCTCGTGGAGGGCGAGCGCCAGACCCGCGTCGACGTCCTCGGGGTAGTCGCCGCCGCCCTGCGCCGTCACGCCCATGAGGGCGCCGTGCATCCGGTCGAGGTCGCCCGTGAGGGCCACCATCCGGGTGGGCTCCGCGTCGCCGCGGTCGCGGTAGACCACCAGGCCCACCCGCAGCTCGGGGCGAGGATTGCCCGCGGCGATCTGGTTGGCGATGTTCCAGATGTGCTGCTTTACGGGCTCGATCTCGTCGCCCATCGAGCCGGTGGCGTCGAGCACGAACACCACGTCGATGTGCGGCCGCGCCGGCTGCTGCTGCGCGTCCACGATCGGACGGATCCGCTGCGCGCTCGCCGGGGACGTCGCCGCCAGCGCCGCCATCGCCACGCCCACCATCAAACGCCGCACCCACCGCATACGCGACTGCACCATCACGACCACCATTGTCGGGAGCGGGGCGCCTGAACCCTTCAGGCGACCCGTCGGCTCCTCGTTGTGTGGGGGCTGTCGACGCGCGTGCCGCGCGATCGGTCTATCGAAGTGAGGTGGGGACGGAGGGAGGGAGGGA
>CAIOSS010000697.1 GCA_903860995.1 uncultured delta proteobacterium
CATCCACCGGGTCGGCGCGACCCCGGTAGTCGCCGACATCGACCTCGCGACCATCAACCTCGACCCCGCGCGCGTCGCCGAGCGCATCACGGCCAAGACCCGCGCCGACCTCGCGGTCCACCTCTACGGCCGCGTCGCGGACATGGACGGCCTCGCCGCGGCGGTGCGCGACCGCAACATCCACCTCGTCGAGGATGTCGCCCAGGCCGCCGGCGCCGAGCGTCGCGGGCGGCGCACCGGCACCCTCGGCGTCATCGGCTGCTTCAGCTTCTTCCCGGCCAAGCCGCTCGGCTGCGCGGGCGACGGCGGCGCGTGCGTCACCAACGACCCCACGCTCGCCGACCTGATGAAGAAGGTCCGCGTGACCGGCGCCACGGCGAAGAACGTCCACGAGCTGCCCGGCGGCAACTTCCGCCTCGACCCGCTCCAGGCCGCCATCCTCCGCGCGAAGCTCCCCCACTACGAGGCCCGCATCGCGCGCCGCCGCGACCACGCCGACCGCCTGCGCGCGGCCCTGAAGGACGTCTCCGCCGAGCTCGTGCTCCCGGCCGACGACGCCGACGGGCGCCACGTGTACGCGCAGTTCACCATCCGCCACCCGCGGCGCGACGCCATCTCGGCTGCGCTCCGGGCGAAGGGCGTCGGGAGCGAGGTCTACTACCCGATGCCGATGCCGTATCAGAAGGTCTTCGCGGCGCTCGGGCACCGTCCTGGCGAGTTCCCCAACGCCGAGCGGGCCTGCGCGGAGGTGCTGTCCATCCCGGTGCACAGCGAGCTCGAGGTGGCCGAGGTCGAGGCCGTGGGGCACGCGCTGCGCGACGCGGTGCGGTCGGTCGAGGGGGCGTCGGCGTGAGCGCGGCGAAGGTTCGCATCGGCTGCGTCGGCGCGGGCTACTGGGGGAAGAACCTGGTGCGCAACTTCGCCACCGCGGAGGGCGCCGAGCTCAGCGCGGTGTGCGACGCCGACCCGAAGGTGCAGTCCCGCGTCCGCCGGGAGTACCCCTCGGCGAAGGTCACCGGCTCGTACGAAGATCTGCTCGCGATGCCCGACGTCGACGCCGTGGTGCTCGCGACGCCGGGCTCGTCCCACGCAGCCCTCGCCCGCGCCGCGCTCGCCGCCGGCAAGGACGTCTTCGTCGAGAAGCCCCTCGCGCAGACCGTCGCCGACGCGCGCGCGGTCACCGACGAGGCCGCGCGCCTCGGGCGCATCCTGATGTGCGGCCACCTGATGGTGTTCCACCCGGCCTTCCAGCGGGTGGTCGAGCTCGTGCGCTCGGGGGCCCTCGGCGACGTGCTCTACATCTACGCGCAGCGGGTCAACCTCGGGAAGATCCGCACCGACGAGAACGCCCTGTGGTCGCTCGGCCCGCACGACTTCTCGATGATCTTCGAGCTCATCGCCGAGCCGATGGAGTCGGTCTCCGCGCGCGGACACGCCTACCTCCGGCCCGGCACCGAGGACGTCGTCTTCGTCAACGTGGCCTTCAAGTCGGGCGTGATGGCCAACGTGCAGCTGTCGTGGCTCGACCCGCATAAGCACCGCTCGCTCACGGTGGTCGGCTCCAAGAAGATGCTGGTGTTCGACGACACGCACCCGACGGAGAAGATCCGTATCCACGACAAGGGCTTCGACCGGCCGCAGGAGTACCACACGTACGACGCGTTCCTGACGCTGCGCGACGGGGACATCCTGATCCCGAGCGTGCCGATGGAGGAGCCGCTGCGGCTCGAGGTGCGGCACTTCATCGAGTGCGTGCGCGAGCGCAAGGCCCCGCGCACCGGCGGCCCCGAGGCGTGTCGCGTGGTCGAGGCGCTCGCGGCGGCGGAGGCCTCGCTTCGGCGCGGCGGCGCCCCCATCATCCTCTGACGGGCCCGCGGACTCCCCCCGCCGCGTTCCCACCTCATCATCCCCGAACGGTCCACGCTCCGCAGGAGGCGACTGCACCCGATGGCTGACACGAAACCGTCCCATTACGTCCACCCGAGCGCGATCGTCGACGAGGGCGCCACGCTCGGCGAGGGCACCAAGGTCTGGCACTTCTGCCACGTGATGGCGGGCGCGCGCATCGGCCGGCGCAGCTCGTTCGGGCAGAACTGCTACGTCGGCAACCGGGTCACCGTCGGCGACAACGCGCGCGTGCAGAACAACGTCTCCCTCTACGACGGCGTGCACCTCGAGGACGACGTCTTCGTCGGCCCGAGCGCCGTGTTCACCAATGTGGTCAACCCCCGCTCGGCCTTCCCACGCAAGGACGAGTACCGGGAGACCCGCGTGGGCCGCGGCGCGAGCATCGGCGCCAACGCCACCATCGTCTGCGGGCACGACATCGGCGAAGGGGCCTTCGTGGCCGCCGGCGCGGTGGTCACCCGTCACGTGCCGCCCTTCGCGATGGTGGGCGGCGTGCCCGCGCGCTTCATGGGCTGGATGTGCCGCTGCGGCGAGCGCCTCGACACGACCCTGAAGTGCAAGGCCTGCGAGCGGTCGTACACCCGCGACGGCGACGGCCTGGCCGAGCAGCCGCCGACCGCCGGGGCGTGACGCCGTGAGGGCCCCCGCGGCCTTGGCGCTCGCGTGCGCGATGGCCTGTTCG
>CAIOSS010000698.1 GCA_903860995.1 uncultured delta proteobacterium
GAGGCCCAGCACCGCCGGGAGCGGTCGGTCGGCAGGCACGCGCGGCGCCACGAGGCGGGCGGCGAGGGCCACGCCGGCGAGGGCGGCGAGGGTGAGCAGTAGGAGGGCGAAGGACTGCGCGAAGGCGGCGAGGCCGACGTGGTGGTAGGCGGTGAGGAAGTGCCGGCCGGCGAGGGCGACGAGGCCCATCCAGAGCACGGCCGCGGGCGGGGCGAGCAGCAGGAGGGCGGCGGCGAGGGCGCGGCGGGGGGAGAGCCAGGCGCCCAGGCGGTCGAGGCGCGCGGGCGACGCGAGCAGGGCGGCGGGGACGAGGCCGACGCCCACGGCGAGGCCGGGGAGCACCAGGAGGCCCGCGAGGCGCAGCCCGAGGTCGAGGTGCCTCACCCCGGAGAGCAGGCCGACCGCGAGGCCCGCGAGCGGACCCGCGGCGAGGGGGACGAGGGCACGGTGGAGCGCGCTGCGCATGGGTGGAGACGAGCCTGTGGGGGGGGGGTTTAGGGGGAGGAAGCGCGGGAGCTCAGCGGCCGGAGAAGGCAGGCGGGCGCTTCTGGAAGAAGGCCGTGATGCCCTCGACGCAGTCGTCCGAACGGAGGCACTCGGCCTGGGCGCGGCCCTCGTCGCGGAAGGCCTCGTCGAAGGGCTTCGATAGCCCGGCCCGCACGAGGCGCTTGATGTGCGCGATGGCCATCGGCGGACCGTTGACCAGCTTGTCGGCGACGGTGGTGACCGCGGCGTCGAGCTCGTCGGGGGCGACCACGCGCGCGACGAGGCCGAGGTGCAGCGCCGCGGCGGCGTCGAGCTTCTCGCCGAGGAGGGTCAGCTCCAGGGCCTTGGAGAGGCCGACGAGTCGGGGGAGCATCCAGGTGCCGCCGCCGTCCGGGATGAGCCCGATGCGCACGAAGCCCTCCTGGAAGTACGCGCGCGACGTGGCCACGCGGAGGTCGCAGGCGAGGGCGAGGTCGCAGCCGAAGCCGTAGGCCACGCCGTCGACCGCGGCGATGCTGGGCAGGGGCGAGGAGACGATCGCGCGCACGAGGTCCTGGAAGTGCCCGAGGTGGGTCTCCAGGTTGTCGCGCAGGGCAGGGCCCTGGGCGACGGCGTAGCGCAGGTCGGCGCCCGAGCAGAAGGCCCCGCCGCGGCCGACGAGCACGATGGCCCGCGCGCCCGCGGCGACGGCGCCGTCGACGCCCGCCCGCAGCGCGCCGAGCACGTCGGGGTCGAGGGCGTTGCGGCAGTCGGGGCGATCGAGGGTGATCCAGCGGGCACCGCCGCGGTCTTCAACGCTGACACCGGACATCACTAGGGTTCTCCTTTGGGGTCATCGGGCGTCCCGTCGGCGAAGGTGCGACGGGCGGTGGGGGTGACGAGCGGCGTGGTGTACTTCACGGGCGGCGCCGGCGGGAGGTCGACCTCGCCGGCCATGAGGTGGTGCTCGAGCTGCGTGAGCTCGACGCTCTGCGCGGCGCCCTCGCTCGCGGGCATCGCCGTATAGAAGCGGGTGGTGCGGTAGTAGTCCACGGCCTCGCCGACCAGGACGCGAAGCACCGAGGCGACGGGGATGGCCGCGAGCAGGCCGAAGAAGCCGGCCACCTTGCCGCCCGCGAGCAGGGCCAGGATGACCCACACCGGCGAGAGCCCGATGGAGCCGCCGACGATGCGGGGCGTGACGAAGGTGATGTCCACCAGGTGCACGAAGACCATGTAGCCGGTGACCGCGAGGCAGGCGCCGGTGCCGCCGTCGAGGAGCGCGAGCAGGGCGGACACGATGAGGGCGATGAAGAAGCCGACGTACGGCACCACCGTGAGCAGCCCGGCCAGGATGCCGATGC
>CAIOSS010000699.1 GCA_903860995.1 uncultured delta proteobacterium
CGCGCTGCACCGGCTGCCGCAGTTCGCGGCGCTGGCGGTCAACAACGTGCGGCGCTTCCCGGTGGCCGACGCGGTGGTCGACGGGGGCGTGGCCGTCCCGCTGCACCCGGGGATGTCCGACGGCGACGCGGAGGTGGTGATCGCGCAGCTCAAGCGGCACGCGGCGTGGGCCGTGGGCGAGCGGGCGGTGCGTCCGTGACCGACGCGGTGGCGCCGAAGGGCACCCCCGTGGTCGAGGTGAAGGACCTCATCAAGGTGTTCTCGACGGGCTTCATCCGGACGGCGCCGCGGCTGCCGGGCCACCCACCGACCTGGCTGGAGCGCCAGGCGGGGCGGGTGTCCTGGGGCGAGAAGATCCACAAGATGGTGGAGGCCGTGCGGGGCATCTCCTTCGAGGTTCGCGCGGGGGAGATCTTCGGCTTCCTCGGCCCCAACGGCGCGGGCAAGACCACCACCATCAAGACCCTGCTGGGGCTGATCTTCCCGACGCGCGGCGAGGTGCGGCTCTTCGGTCTGCCGGTGTCCGACCCGGCGGCGCGGCGGCGCGTGGGCTTCCTCCCGGAGAGCCCCTACCTCTACCAGTACCTCACGCCCCGCGAGATCATGGACCTCTGCGGCCGCCTGGTGGGAATGCCCGCGCACGAGCGCAAGGTGCAGACCGGGCACATCCTCCGGCGCGTGGGGCTCGGGTCGGTGATGGAGCGCCCGCTGCGCCGCTTCTCCAAGGGCATGCTCCAGCGCGCGGGCCTGGCGCAGGCGCTCATGGGCGACCCCGAGCTGCTCATCCTCGACGAGCCCATGACGGGCCTCGACCCCATCGGCCGCAAGGAGGTCCGCGACCTCATCCTCGAAGAGCGAGAGCGCGGGCGCACGGTGATGTTCTCCTCGCACATCCTCTCGGACGTCGAGATGCTCTGCGACCGCGTGGCCATCGTGAACCGCGGCGAGCTCACCGCCTACGGCTCGCTCGACCAGCTGCTCCGCCGGGAGATCCGCGCCGTGGAGGTGGAGCTCTCGCGGGTCGACGCGGCGCTGGTGGAGGCCCTGGGCAAGGTGCCGGGCGTGAGGCAGGGCACCCTGCACGACAAGGTGCTGCTCAGCATCGAAGGGGAAGACCGGGTGGGCGAGGTGCTGGCGCTGGCCATCGAGCACCACGCCCGGGTGCACGCGGTGACCCCGAAGCGAGAGACCCTGGAAGACCTCTTCGTGCGCAACGCCATCGGGGCCACCGCGGCCGAGCGCTGATCAGCCCAGCAGCCCCGCGGCGTCGTGGATCACCACCCGCAGGTCGGCGTCGGCGCCGCGGCGCAGGGCGAGCGCGAGCTGGTGCCGCGGGGTCGGCCGCAGCCGCGCGAACTGCCAGCTCGGCGCGTCGTCGCCCAGCGACGGATCGAGCGCGACGCGCACCACGTCATCGGGGGCGTCGAGGTCGAAGGCGAAGCGGTCGAGCGGGATCGCCAGGCCCATCCCGCGGGCCTTGATGTAGGCCTCCTTCAGGGTCCAGTAGTGGAAGAAGCGCGCCCGCTGCGCCCCCGCGGCCTCGCGCCGGAGCGCGGCGAGCTCCGCGGCCGAGAAGACGTGCGCCGAGGTCGCGAGGGTGTCCACCGAACGGGTGGTGTCCTCCACGTCGACGCCCACCTCGCGGTCGCGCGCCACGAGGCAGGCCAGCAACCCCTCGGCGGTGGAGAGGTTGAAGCGCAGCCACGAGTGCGCGGGCGCCGCCACCTCCGGGCGGCCCCACGGGTTCGAGCGAAAGCGCCACGCCGCGGGCTCGACGGGCGCGTAGCGCGAGAGCGCGGCGCGGCAGAGGGCGCGCGTCGCGAGGTACTCCCAGCGGTGCCGCGGGAAGACGTAGCGGTCCATCCGCGCGGCCTCGTCGGGGCTCAGCCACCCGCGGAGTCGCGCGGTGAGCGCCCCGGCGTCCCACAGCCCCGGGTCGAGCAGCCACAGGTGGACCTCGTCGCGGGGGAGCGCCAGCAGCGGTGCGTCGGCCTCGGGCATCGTCGGGGGGACCGTTCCGTCCGGAGCGCCGTCGGTGATATCCCCGTCGGCCACGCGGTTCCAGCTCCGTACGCGCATCCCCCAGCCCGGGTCCACCACGGCGCTCGCGGCCTCCCGCGACGGGCGACACCCGCTGGCAGAGCGAGGCCCTCGGGCGCCTGCCGCAGGGCCTCGAACTCTCCCCCGACGACGACGTCATCTACGTGCTCATGAACGATCCCCACGAGCTCATCGTGCTCGACCGCACGGGCTGAAGGGTCCCCGCGCGCACCGCGCGGCAGCTTATGGTGGGGGCGATGGCCACCCCCCCCACGGTCCCCGCCACGGCCTCGGTCCCTGCCCGCAGCGCCGCGCTCGGCCGGCTCCACGCCCGCCGCCGCCCGTGGTGGATCCCGATCGTCGTCGTCGTCGTCGCCCTCGCCGCGGGCGCCTTCGTGCTGGTGCGCCGCCGCTCGGCCGCCCCTGCGCCGCGCTACCTCACGGCGACGGTGACCCGCGGCGACGTCGCCGAGGCCGTGCGCGCCACCGGCACCGTGCGCCCCGTGCTCGAGGTGCAGGTCGGCGCGCAGATCAGCGGGCGCGTCACCGCCGTGGCCGTCGACTTCAACAGCCGCGTGCGCCAGGGCGACCTCCTCGCCGAGCTCGACGCCACGCCCTACCGCGCCCAGGCCGCGCAGGTGCGGGCCTCCCTCTCGTCCGCCCGCGCGGTGCTCGTGCAGCGCCGCGCCGAGCTCACCCTCGCCGAGCGCAACCTCGCGCGCGCCACCGCCCTGCGCGCCCAGGGGCTCAACGCCCAGGCCGACGTCGACGCCTCGGTGGCCAGCCGCGACTCCGCCCGCGCCTCGGTGGGCGTCGCGCAGGCCCAGGTCGAGCAGGCCACGGCGGCGGTCGACGTCGCGCGCACCAACCTCACGTACACCCGCATCCTGGCGCCCATCGACGGCATCGTGGCGACCCGCGCGGTCGACCCCGGACAGACCGTCGCCGCGAGCCTCCAGACGCCGACGCTGTTCATCATCGTCAACGACCTCGCCCACATGCGGGTGATCGCCAACGTCGACGAGGCCAACATCGGGAAGCTCACCGAGGGCATGGAGGCCAGCGCCCGCGTCGACGCCTTCCCCCGCGACACCTTCCGCGGCACCGTCCGCGAGCTGCGCATCACGCCCACCACCACCAACGGGGTCGTCACCTACCAGGCCGTCATCGACGTGGACAACCCGCAGTCCCGGCTGCGCCCCGGCATGACCGCGACGGTCACCGCCGTCGCCGCGCGCCACCCGGCCGTGCTGCGGGTGCCCAACGCCGCCCTGCGCTACCGCCCCGCCGGCAGCG
>CAIOSS010000700.1 GCA_903860995.1 uncultured delta proteobacterium
CCCGACCTTCCTCCGCCACAGCCGCAACCCCGGCGGCGACGAGTAGCCAGCGCATCGGCCGCGCGGTCCCGGCGACGGGGCCGCGGGCGCCCCCCCTCACCGCGCCGCGCAGAACCCCAGCTCGGTGCGCTCTCCCGCCATCAGCGTCCGGTTCCACATCGCGCCGACGAACACCACCGCGCCCGAGTCGCCCGTGCGCTCGCTGTTCCAGCTGTTGGTGATGCGCCCCGCGACGTCGTGCACCACCGTCCAGGTCACCGGCCCGCGCGTCCCGTTGACCACGACGACCCGCTCGCAATAGCCCGTCTCCCACGTCGAGTCGCGCACCGTCTCGGTCCGCAAGCCGGGCGTCGTCACGGCCCCGGCTCCTGCGTCCACGATCGTCGCCACGTCGGCGCGAGGGCCCGCGTCCGGCGCTCCCACGTCTGCCATCGCCGCGTCGGTACCCACTCCACCGTCACCACCCGGCGCCATCGCCCCGTCGCCCGCTCGCTCGGTGAAGTGGGCTGAGCGCGCCAGCGCCACCACCAGCCCCTCGATGGAGAGGTCCGCCGCCCGGAAGCCCCGCTGCACCTCGGCCAGGGCGCACGCCGTCTGCTCCCCTGACGCCGACAGCGCGTACGCATACCTGAACAGCTGCCTCGCGAAGCAGTCGTGCACCTCGGGGCTCGCCGCGAGTCGATCCACCAGGGCCCGCGTATCCGCCGCCGCGCCGTTGGTCGCGTCGGTGCCCACCACCTCGGCCCGCGCGTCGACGGCCGCCCCGTTCTCCATCGTCCGGTACCGACCGACCCCGTCGAAGAACTCGAACCCGAAGCCGATCGGGTCCATCAGGCGGTGGCAGTCGACGCACGGGCGGTTGCTCGCGTGCGTCGCGTACTGCGTGCGCAACGACGTCCGCGGGTCGGGCGTCGGGGGCTGCGCGTTGATTCCGGGCGGCGGCGGCGGGAGCGCCTGGCAGAGCATCCGCTCGCGCACCAGCCGACCGCGGTGCACCGGCGACGAGGAGTTGGGCCGCGCGTGTGTCGCCATCACCGCGCCCAGCGTGAGCACCCCGGCCCGCTGCCCGTCGAGCATCGCCACCTGCCGGAATCCCTGCGCGTCGGCGGTCCCATCAGGGCTCAGCCCGTAGAACGCCGCGAGCGTCGGGTCGACGAAGGTCGTCCGAGCCGTGAACAGCTCCGACAGGCGCGCGCCGGGGTGCAGCAGCGTGGCGTCCACGAAGCGGTCGAACTCCCCCGCCATCGAAGCCCGCACCGCCGGCGTGAAGGCCGCGAAGGTCGCTGCATCCTTCGGCACCGTCGCCAGCCGATCGACGTCGAGCCATTGCCGGACGAAGCGCCGCAGCGAGTCCCTCGCGCCCGGGGTCGCCAACAGGCGCCGCACCTGGACCTCGATCGCCGCGGGCGTCGTCAGCCCGTTCGCCCGCGCGGCCGCGAAGAGGGCGGCGTCGGGCATCGTGCCCGTGAGCAGGTACGACAGCTCCGAGGCGACCTCCCACGACGTGAGCCGCCACCCGCTGTCCGCTGCCGTCCCGAGCTCGGATCGGTACAGGAAATGAGGCGATTGCAGCATCGCCGACACCACCGCCTCGATGCCCTCGTTGAAGCCTTCACCCGCCGCGATCGCGCTGAACAACCCGACGTAACGCGCGAGCTCGTCGCCCGCCAGCGGCCGCCGAAACGCCCGCTCGCCGAAGCCTTCGACCGCGCGCCGCGCGCACGCCGCGTCCGTCGGCGCCGTCGGTGTGCACGGCACGATGCGACCCAGGTCGCGCGTGGCCTCCGTCGCGACGGACTCCGCCGCCACCCGCAGCTGCTCGGCCAGCAACGGCGACACCACCAGCGAGGCGGCGTCGTTGTCGAAGCCGTCGACGACGGGGTCGGCCACGAAGCTCGCGCCGTGGTGGGCGTCGACGCCGGTGAGGTCGCGCACCGTGCGGTCGTACTCGCTCGGCGTGAGCCGCCGGAGCAGACGCGGACCGGGCGTGACCGTGGTGCAGCGCG
>CAIOSS010000701.1 GCA_903860995.1 uncultured delta proteobacterium
AGGTCTTCAAGGCCAAGAGCTATGGCGTGGAGGGCTTCGAGAAGGTCGTCGTCCTCAAGCGCATCCTCCCCGAGCTGGCGCAGAACCAGTCCTTCGTCGACATGTTCCTGCACGAGGCGCGGCTCTCGGTGGCGCTGTCCCACGCGAACATCGTGCAGGTGTTCGACCTCGGCCGGGAGGAGGACACCTACTTCATCGCGATGGAGTACGTGCTCGGCGCCGACCTCGCGCAGTCCCTCCGGCGCTGCCGGCGGGACGGGCGCGAGGTGCCCGTCGAGGTGGCGGTGCTCATCGCCTGCGAGGTGGCGCGCGCCCTCGACTACGCGCACCGGCGCAAGGACGCCCGCGGCCGCAACCTCGGCATCGTGCACCGGGACATCTCGCCGCAGAACATCCTGCTGTCGCGCGAGGGCGAGGTGAAGGTCACGGACTTCGGCATCGCCAAGGCCGCGTCCACCGTGGAGGCGGGCGGCACCGTCCGCGGCAAGTATGCGTACATGCCCCCGGAGCAGGCGCGCGGCGACGAGGTCGACGCCCGGGCGGACATCTACTCGCTCGGCGTCACCCTCTTTGAGCTGCTGGCCGGGGAGAACCCCTTCGCGCCATCGACGGCCTTCGCGCCCGACCCGAAGCAGGTGCTGGAGCGGGTGATCGAAGGCCGCGCGACATCGCTGCGCTCGCTGCGCGCCGAGGTGCCCGACGAGCTGCTCCGGGTGGTCGAGACCTCCATGGCGCCCGACCCCGCGGACCGTTACTCGAACGCGGCCAAGGTGTACGAGGAGCTGACGGCGTTCCTGTACACGCTGGGCCGGCGGGTGGGCGCCAACGACCTCGCCGAGTGGCTGCGCTCGACCCAGGACGAGCCCTCCGCCGCGGTCGATTTCAAGAAGATCCGCGACGCTTTCGTCGACCCCGACGAGGACGTCGAGCTGCTCGAGGTCGACGACGAGCCCGCCGCGCCGCGACCGCCGCTGCGTTCGCACGCCGAGCGCCGCGACGTGACGGTGCTCGCTCTGCACGCCGCGCGCTCGCGGGGCTCCGGGCCGGTGCCCGAGCGCGTGCTCGACGGCGCCGCGACGCTCGCGACCCGTCGCGGCGGCCGGGAGCTTTCCCGCGCCGCCGGGCGGGTGCGCTTCGTGTTTGGCGTCGATGCGCCCGACGGGCGGGACACCGAGACGGCCGCGTCGGTGTCGCTCCGGGTCATCGCCGAGGCCCCCGAGGGCGTGGTGTTCGGCGCGGGCTTCTGCAGCGCGCGCATCGAGGTCGACGGTGAGGGGCGGCCCGTCCACGACGCCCGCCTCGCCGAGAGCGTCGCGGCTGCCGATCAGCTCGCCGAGGCGGTGCCCGGCGCCGCGCTGGGTGATTCGTCCACCGAGGGGGTGCTCGGCGAGCGCTTCGAGATCCTGTCGCTCGGTCACCTCGACGCGCTCCAGCTTGTGGGCCGCAAGGACCCGGGGCGCCAGCGTGTGGTGGGGCGCCGGGCCGAGTTCCGGCGCTTCGGCGAGATGCTCGCGACAGCCGCCAACGAAGGCCTGCTCACGGTGACCGTCGTCGGGGAGGCGGGCATCGGCAAGACCCGCTATCTGGAGGAGGTGCAGTACCGCCTCCGCCGGATGAACCACCCGGTGACCTGGTACAGCGCCACGTGCCTCTCGTACGGGCGCGAGGTCCCGCTCCAGGGCTTACAGGGAATGCTGCGCGCGCTCCTCGGCATCGAGGACGGCGACGGCGAGGCGACGATGCGCGAGAAGGCGCGGCGCGTGCGCGAACTCGGGCTCACCCCTGAGGAGATGCTCGCGGTGGGCGTCGTGCTCGGCATCGTGAGCGCCACGATGGAGTCGCTGGAGTCGGCGTCGAGGCCGCTGCGCACGGCCCTCCAGAAGATCGTCACGCGCCTCTCCGAGGACCGCATCACGGTGTTCTGCTGGGACGGCGCCGAGCACCTCGATGACCTGTCGGCGACGCTGCTCGCCGACGTGATCGAGGGCGCGAGCAAGGCCCGGGCGCTGATCGTCACGGCGCGCCGGCCCGGGCGTTCGTTTCCCTGGGAGACGGCGGCCAACGCGCAGCAGGTGCTGCTCGAGCCCATGAGCGAGGACGAGCTCCGCCAGCTGCTCGGGCTGGCGCTCAGCACCGAGCTGGCCGCCCCCGTCGACCTCGTCGACGACCTCGCGGCGCGCTCCGGGGCCAACCCCTTTGCGTTCATCGAGCTGGTCAAGGCGCTGCGCGAGGCGGGCGCCCTCAGCGTGACCTCCGACGCCATCGTGTACCGCCATGACCGCGTCCCCGCGGAGCTGCCGCGCACCCTGCGGGGCCTCACCGCGAGCCGGATCGCGCGACTGCCCCCGGCCGAGCGGCGGGTGCTCCAGGTGGCGTCGGTGATCGGCCCCCGACTGGCGACGGAGCAGCTGCTCGGCGCTGCGGAGATGCCCGACGGCCTCGTCGAGGAGGTGCTCGTCTCGCTCGTCGCTCAGGACCTCCTCGAGCGCACCGGACCGCGGGAGTACCGCTTCCGCAGCGAGATGCTCTGCGAGGTGCTCTACGACGGCCTCCCGGGCGAGGTGCGCCAGCGGCTGCACGCCACCGTCGCGGCCGTCACCGAGCAGCTCCTGCCCGACCGCGTCGACGAGTTCGCCGAGCGGCTGGCGAGCCACTACGACCTCGCGGGTGACCGCCCCCGGGCGGTGGACTGCTGGATGCGCGCCGCGCGCCGGCAGCTGCGCGAGCACGCCCCCGATGCGTCGGTGCAAAGCTTCGCGCGCGCCATCGACCTCGCCCTCGCCGGGAGCGAGCCCGACCCGGCGCTGGTGCTCTCGCTCTACATCGCCTTGGGCGACGCCTCGCTCGCGGCGCGCTCGACCGACCTCGCCTTCGAGCGGCTCAAGCTGGGCATCGCCTTCGCCGAGGAGCGCAAGGAGCGCACCGCCATCGCGCGCCTGGTGCTGGTGCAGGGGCGACTCTTCGCGCGTCGCCAGCAGGTGGTCGAGGCCATCCGGCACCTCGAGCGCGCGCTCGCCCTCGCGGAGCTCTCCGGGGACAAGGCCATCCGGGCGATGGTGGTCTCGGCGCTCGGCTCGATGCACGCCGACCGCGGCGAGTTTGGCCGCGCGCAGCGCTACCTCCAGGACGCCGCCCGGATGGCCTCCGAGCTGGGCCTGGGCACCGAGCAGCTCCGCGCGCTGGCCTCGTCCGCGCGCTGCCAGGCCGCGAGCGGAGACGCCGTCGCGGCGCGCGCCTCGCTCACGGAGATCGACGCGCTCTGCACCCAGGAGGCGGTCGATCGTCGGCTGCTCGTGGAGGTGGCTCGCACGCGCGCGGAGGTGCTGCTGCGCCTGCGCGACCTCGGCCCGGCGGTGGTCTCCGCCCAGGTGGCGGTGGACCTCGCGCGGGAGGTCGACCGGGCGCTCGGGCTCTGCGCGGCGACGATGGTGCTAGGCGAGGCGGAGTGGCGCAACGGCGACGCCCCGCGTGGCTACGCGGCCTTCACCGAGGCGCGCGGCATCGCCGTGGCGCGCGGCTACGTGCGGCTCGCGGCGCGGGCCGACGGGTACCTGGCCTTCCTGGAGGCCTCGCGCGACGGCGCGGATCGCGACGCCCCAAGGGCGCGGCTCGAGCAGGCGCTGGCGACGCTCGACGCCCAGGGCTTTCCCGCCGACGGCATCGAGGCCCGGTGGCTGCTCGGTCACCTCGCGCTCACCGAGGGGCAGCCCGACAAGGCGCGGCGCTACCTGCGCGAGGCGCTCACCAAGGCGGGCACCACGGACAACCGCGTGCTGCTCGAGGAGTGCGAGGCGGCGCTGCGCGAGGTGCGCACGGCCTCGATGCGGCCCCACTGATCGGTGGCACGCGCGGCTTGACAACAAACGCCCGCGATGATTCCTTCCGCTCCCCCTAAGAGCCTCCGCTCTTCAACCCGAGAGACGCCATGGGCAGCCAGAACCCGAAGATTGAAGCGCTCCACACGCAGCGCATCGCCGACAACAAGCTCACACCCTTCCGCGTCGGTGACACGGTCAACGTGCATTACAAGGTCGCCGAAGGTGAGAAGGAGCGCATCCAGGTCTTCAAGGGCCAGGTCATCCGCATCCGCAACGGCGGCATCGGCGCGATGTTCACCGTCCGCAAGATCTCCTACAACGTCGGCGTCGAGCGCATCTTCCCGGTGCACAGCCCGCGCATCGACAAGATCGAGGTCATCGCCCACGGCGTCACCCGCCGCGCGCGCCTGTACTTCCTCCGCGACCTCCAGGGCAAGGCCGCCCGCCTGAAGGACGCCCGCGACAAGGGCCCGTCCGCCTCCTGATCTCGCGATGGGCGGGCGCTCCGTTCTCCGCGCGCTCGTCCTGGCGTTTCTCGCCTCCCTCTCCCACTGCTCCGACACCCGCTCCCCCCTCGGCGCCCCCTGCTCCGCGGGAACCCAGTGCCAGACCGGTCTCTGCCTCGAGCGCGCCGTGGGCGCGGCCATCTGCGTTGCGCGCTGCGCGACGGACGAGGACTGCCCCGCCGCGCAGGTCTGCGGCCGCTTCGACTTCCGCGGCCGCGACGACTCCGGCGTGCCCGTGGGCATGGAGACCGACGTGGTGCGTGTCTGCCGCCCCGCCCTCCAGGCGCGCTGCGACGGGCCCTGCGCCCCGGGAGAGCAGTGCCTGGGCGAGGCCGATCGGGTGTGCGTGCCGCCCTGCCGCGACCGACTGGACTGCGGCGGCCGTGACTGCGTGGTCGACGGCTGCGGCCCCGGGCATTGCGCGCCGGCCTGCGACAGCGTCCGGGATTGCCCGCGATTCCATGTGTGCGACACGGCGTTTCTTGGAGCCGATGGGCACGGGCGCTGCCTCCCCTTCGCCAGCGGTGCTACGGACGCGGGCGTCGGCGCCGACGTGCCCTGCGCCGACGCGCCCTGATCGCCCTGCCCACTCTCCCACGAGGCTGCCGTCCCCACCATGAGCGCCGCTCCCACCGCCCCTGCCGCGCGACCGCCGAGCCGCGCGTGGTCCCTCCTGCGTGACCTGCTGATCGCGCAGAAGCGCGAGGTCACGATCGGCGTGGTCTTCCTCGCCCTCAGCGCCGTCACCGCTGGGGCCATCCCGCAGTGCATCCGCGGCGCCTCCGACGCCCTGCGCGACGCCGACGCCCGCGGCGCGATGCTCTTCGCGCTGGCCATCGCCCTGCTCGCCGCCGCGGGCGCTTGGTTCCGGGTGGCATCGCGGCTTCGCGTGTTCAACGCCGGGCGCGAGGTGGAGTTCATCCTCCGCGAGCGACTGCTGGCACACCTCCACCGGCTGGGCCCTTCGTTCTTCCAGCGCATGGGCCCCGGCGAGGTGATGTCGCGCGCCACCAACGACCTCGCGCAGGTGCGCCTGCTCGTGGGCTTCGGCGGGCTCAACCTGATCAACGCGGTCTTCGCCTACCTCGTCAACATCCCGCTCCTCTTCACGCGCAACCCGCGCCTCGCTACGCTGGCGCTGCTGCCCTTCCCGGTGTTCGTGTTCATCACCCAGGGCTTCGGCCGCGCCATGTTCGCCCGCAGCCGCGCCGCGCAGGACGCCCTCGGCGTCATGGCCGAGCGGGTGCAACACGTCCTCTCGGGGATACGCGTGGTGCGCGCCTACAACCTCGAGGAGTCGCAGCGCGTGGGCTTCGACCAGGACATCGACCGCTCGCTCGACGCCAACCTCGCGCTCGCCCGCCTGCGCGGGGTGATGTTCCCGGTGCTCGGCCTCGGCGCGGCGACGGCGTCGTTCATCGTCGTGTGGGTCGGCAGCGCGCAGATCATCGCCGACCCGGGGACCTTCACCGTCGGCGACATCCTCGCGTTCCAGGCGCACCTCGCCCTCATCGCGTGGCCCACCATCGCGCTGGGCTACCTGCTCTCGATCCTCCAGCGCGGCCGCGCCTCCGTCGACCGCCTGCTCGACGTGCTCGAGGCCGCACCCGACGTCGACGACGCGCACGCCGTGGCCGTCGACACCGCCGCCATCCGCGGCGCCCTTTCGGTCCGCGACCTGCGGTACACCATCGAGGGCCGCGACGTCCTCGCCGGGGTGAGCCTGGAGGTGCCCGCGGGGCAGCGCGTCGCCATCGTAGGGCGCACCGGCGCGGGCAAGAGCGTGCTCGCGAGGCTCCTCGCGCGGATGCTCCCCACGCCCGCGGGGGCGGTCTTCCTCGACGGCCACGACATCACCGCCGTGCCGCTCGCGACGCTGCGCGCCGTGGTGGGCCTCGCCCAGCAGGAGCCCTTCCTCTTCTCGACCACCATCGCCCGCAACGTGGCCTTCGCCGAGGCCGACCCCGACGCCCCGGCCACCCGCGACCAGGTGCGGTCGGCGCTCGCGTCGGCGCAGCTGCTCGCGGAGGTCGACGCGATGCCCGAGGGGGCCTTCACCATCGTGGGCGAGCGCGGCGTGCAGCTCTCCGGCGGCCAGAAGCAGCGCGTCGCGCTCGGTCGGGCGCTGCTCGCGCAGCCGAAGGTGCTGCTCCTCGACGACCCGCTCTCGGCGGTCGACACACGCACCGAGGCTGCGATCCTCGACGCCATCGACGAGGCCTCGCGCGGGCGAACGCTCGTGCTGGTCACCCACCGGGTCGCGGCGGCCGCGCGCTGCGACCTCGTGGTGGTGCTCGACGCCGGGCGCGTGGTCGAGAGCGGCACGCACGACGCGCTGCTCGCCCGAGGCGGCCTCTACGCACGGCTGGCCGAGCGGCAGGCGATCGAGGCCGAACTGGAGGCGATGTGAGCGACCCGAAGCCGGCCCCGAGGGGCAGCGCGGCCGAGGCCGAGCGGGCCTTCCACGAGGAAGACGCCCTCGGCAAGACCTACGACGCGCGCCTCCTCCGGCGCCTCTGGCCCATCGTTCGCACCTACCGATGGCAGCTCATGCTCGCGATGGGGCTACTGCCCATCGGCTCGGAGCCTCTGGTCGCCCAGCCGCGCACGATGCGCGCGATCATCGACGACGGCGTCGGCCGGGCGCTGGAGGCCCGCGTCGAGCGCCCGCCGCAACACGATGGCGATGACGACGATGTCCTTCATGGTGGCCGCGCCCGAAGGTACGCCCGCCGCGGGCTGGCGATCAGGGCACAGGCTCGATGCCAAAGAGGGTGGTCTGGCAGCGCCGGCAGGCGAGCACCGAGCGGGGCGCGCCGGTGAACAGGCTTTGCAGCGAACAGAGGGTGCCGTCCGAGGTCATCCGCACCCACGGCCCGAAGCACTGCGAGGGCTCGCGGGTCCACGCTCGCCCGCAGGTGGAGTCCTTCGGCTGTCCCGCATCGGGCCAGCCGGGGGTGCAGGGGTCGCGCCCCGGGCAGTGCTCGCGCATCTCGCCGTCGCAGCGCACGCAGCCGTCGGCCGAGCGATCGCAGCGCCGCCCGCCGCGGCACTCCCACACACACTGCCGGTCGATGCAGCTCCATGACGACGAGTCGGCGCACCAGCTCACGGAGCTCATCGTGGGCGGCCCGCAGTCCGACGGCTGACGACACTCACCCGGCGTCACCGGAACATCCACCGCCGGGGCAACATCGCCAGGGGTGATCGGGGTGTCGGCGGCCGAGGCATCGGTCGTGATGCAGGTCGCCGACGAGGCGCACCCGAGCATCGCGAGCGGAAGGATCACCAGGCCGGAGCGGACGATCATCCGGCGGTCCTGCTACCGCACGCGCCCATCACGCGAGCGGAGCCCGGGGCGTCGTCAGGGCGCCGCGCTCCAGCCGCAGCCGCGCGGGAAGGCGGTGGGGCCGGCGTCGCTGTAGGCCTGCGCCCACGATCGGTAGAAGCTCTGGGTGCGCCGCACGAAGTCCGCGAGCTCGGGGTCGCGCGCCGCCGCCGCGGCCATCCACTCGGCGCCGGGCTCGATGAGCCCGTTGGCGTTGCCGAGGCCAGGCACCCTCGTCGAGAGACGGCGCACCGTCGGCGCCTCGGCCCACGCATCGTTGGGGTCCTCCGTCGGGCGCATCCCGGGCTGGTCGGACCACGCCTCGATGAAGGTCATCTCGCCCTGATCGTTGAAGGTGAACTCCTCGAAGATGGGGCACGGCCCGCGCTTGTAGACGAAGGACACCCGACAGCGCGCGAAGGGCTGCACCGGAAAGGCCCGGCAGTCGCGGGTCGGCACGGTCGACGGCTCGAAGCTGAGCGCGAGGCGCGTACCGGTGATCATCTGCATGCGCTCGTAGCCCGTGAGCAGGTACCACGGCGGCCACTCCCACCGGGCGACCCGGGAGGAGTAATTGGGCACCAGCGCGGGGTCGGCGCGCGTGTCGAGCGTGTCGAAGTACAGCTCGGCCTGCGCGACGTAGTACGCGGGCGTCTGCCGCGGGCGGAGCGCGGTCGACAGGGCGGCGGCCGCGGGGGGGGCGGTCGAGGGATCGGCGCCGCAGCCCACCGTCGAAGCCGCAAGCGCAAGGCCGAGGAGGGCGTTCGATGGTCTGGGCATGGGTGCGGCGCGAGCCTTTCCAGGGGGCGATCGAGGTCGACCGCCGATGAGTCCCGCAGACGAGACCGTGCGTCCCGCGCCGTCAAGCTGGGCCGCCGCCGACGTATGGCCCGGGCCGGTCGGGTCGCGCGGTGAGGG
>CAIOSS010000702.1 GCA_903860995.1 uncultured delta proteobacterium
AGCCACCACGTCCCCCTCGAAGACCCACCGCAGCTCCGCCGGAACCCGCTCCCTCGTCCCCTCGGCGATCACCGGTCGCACCCCTGACAGCGTCTGCCAGAGCAAGATCGTCTTCTTCGCGTACGCCGGGTCGCGCGCCACCGCGCGTAGGCCCACCAGCGCCTTCGCGGAGTAGGTCACCTCGCCCGACTCCCCGGTGAGCCGCTCGTACCACTCCATCGCCTCCACCGACTCCGCGGTCGGGTACCCATAGCCCTCCCCGATGGCCCCATGGAACAACCGATACCGCCCCCGCCGGCCCCCCAGCGCGCGCCCGAACTCCGGCGCCCGCGCCGTGATCCACCGCGCCGTGCGCTCGCGGATGAGCCCGATGGTGAGCGCGTTGCACGCCGCGCGCAGCGTGATGCGCACGCCCACCACCTCGGTCTCCCAGCCCAGCCACGCCGTCGCGAGCGCGAGGGCGGCGAGCGTCCCCGACGAGCCCGTCGGGAGCACGATGACGTCCGGCCGCGGCATCTCCCCCCGCTCGACCTGCGCGGCGAGCTCCAGCACGGCGTCGACGTAGCCCAGGTTGGCCCGCGGCGAGGCCGCGCCCGGGTTGATCACATACGCGCCGGGCGCCCGCCGGGCCTGGTAGAAGCGCCACGCGCTGCGGGCATATCCGCCGCCGTAGATCAACGTGGCGCCCGCGTCGAGGTCGGTGAGAATCGCCTCGCGCGCAAAGCGCGTGACGGGCTGGTCGAAGAGCACCGCGGTCACGGGAATCCCGAGGTGCTGGCCGAAGCGCGCGGTGGCCATCACCTGCGTCGAGGCGAGGCCCCCGAGGGTGACGATGGACGCGGCGCCGCGGGCCTTCGCGTCGGCCAGCACGAACTCATAGCGACGAACCTTGTTGCCGCCGTACACGGGAGAGATGAGGTCGTCGCGCTTCATCCAGACGTCGTCGCGGCCCAGGTAGGGGGCGAGCGCGGCGCAGCGCTCCACCGCCGTGGGCGCGCTGGCGAGGGGCAGGAAGGGCACCGTCGCCGCGAGCGAGGGCAGCGCGTCGAAGAGGGGCGGACGCGACCGCGGCGGGGGAGGTGCGGTCGCCATGGCGGGTGTTGTTACGCTACAACGCCGCGCCATGGATGAGAACGACGAGGCCTCGCGGGCGAAGCTCCCCGCGGGGGTGGTGCCGCTGAGGAACCTCACGCGCGGCCAGGCCTCCGTCGCGCGGGTGCTGCAGGCCTGGTACATCGTGGCGCGCTCCCACGAGCTCACCGATAAGCCCCTCGCGGCGACGGTGTGGGACATCCCCCTGGTGCTCTTCCGCGGCGCCGGGGGCCGGGCCTCGGCGCTGCTCGATCGCTGTCCCCACCGCAACGTCCCGCTGTCGCTGGGCCAGGTCGCGGGCGCTGAGCTCCAGTGCGGCTATCACGGCTGGCGCTTCGGCGCCGACGGCGGCTGCCGCTTCATCCCGTCGCGCCCCACCGGAGACGCTGACGGCCCCGCGCGCAGGGTGCCGTCCTTCGCCACGCGCGAGCTCGACGGCTTCCTCTGGGTGTACGCCACCCCCGACGTGACGCCCACCGCGGAGCCCTACCGCTTCGCCCTGATGGGCGCCCCCGGCTACGACCACGTGGTGTCGCTGGTCACCGCGGAGAGCACCCTGCACGCAGCGACGGAGAACGCCCTCGACGTGCCGCACACGGCCTTCCTCCACAAGGGCCTCTTCCGCGGCGACAGCCGCGGGGTGACCATCACCGCGGTGGTGCGCCGCGAGGGCGACCGCGTGGAGGCCCGGTACCTGGGCGAGTCGCGCCCGCCCGGCCTGGTGGCGCGGCTGCTCTCGCCGTCGGGGGGCGAGGTGACCCACTACGACCGCTTCATCCTCCCGAGCATCGCGGAGGTGGAGTACCGCATGGGGGACGAAAACCACCTGCTGGTGGCCACGGCGATGACCCCGGTGTCGGACTTCGTGACGAGACTCTGGGCGGTGGTGAGCTTCCGGCTGCGGGTGCCGCACGCGCTGGTGAAGCGCGCCCTGAAGCCCCTGGCGATGCAGATCTTCCAGCAGGACGCGGTGATGCTGCAGGCCCAGACCGCGCTGGTGAAGCGCTTCGGCGGCGAGCAGTTCGCGTCGACGGAGATCGACGTGCTGGGCCGGCACATCTGGCGCCTCCTGCGCGCCGCCGAGCGGGGCGACGCGCCGAGCTCCG
>CAIOSS010000703.1 GCA_903860995.1 uncultured delta proteobacterium
CCACGCCGGTCGTGGCCATGGGCGACTTCAACATCGATCCGCGTGACCCCCGGCCACCCGACGCCCCGAACCCGGCGGGCCAGCCCGAGGTGTCACCAACATGTCCGGACCGTTCCTGCAGCGCCTACTGGCTGATGGTCGATGCCGGGTTCGTCGACGCCGGACCCGACGCGACGGACCCGCAGAACTGGACCTGGGGGTCGGACGGGTCACTGGCCGGTCCCAGCCTCGGACGCCTTGATGACGCTGTCGCGCTCGGCAACCCGCTCGGCTTCACTGACCGGCTGGACTACGTCTTCGTGCGGGGCCCCAACGAGCGCCTGGAGGGTGTCGCGCGGGCTTGCTCGCTGGCCTTCGACGCACCTTACGGCGACGTCTGGGCCAGCGATCACCTGGGAGTATTGGCTGAGATAGGAGTCTAGAAGGGGGGTGGGAGGGAGGAGGCGGGCGCTCTCAGGGAGCGACGCCTTCGGTGCGGGTGCGCTTCCGGCGACGGCGCGCGGCCTCGGAGGCCTTCTTCCGCTTCTTGATGGAGGGCTTCATGTAGTGGCGGCGACGCTTCAGCTCGCGAAGGACGCCCTCGGCGGCCATCTTGCGCTTCAGGTTCTTGATCGCGCGCTCGATGCCCTTGTCACCGACGGTGACTTCCAGGGGCTTGCAGACCACGGCGTCGCCGGGGTTGATCGCCGTGCTGGTCGGGGTCGCGGTCACGGTCACCGGGGTGGTGAGTGGATTGGAGGTGGTCATATCCGTTCAGCTCCTATTACTTCTTCCCGGTACCCTTGCCAGCGGGGCCCTTGCCCTTGCGGTCGCCCGAGTGCCCGTGGAACGTGCGCGTCGGAGCGAACTCGCCGAACTTGTGGCCCACCATGTTCTCCGTGACGAACACCGGGACGAACTTGCGCCCGTTGTGCACGGAGATGGTCAGACCAACGGCCTCGGGGAGGATGGTGCTCCGCCGCGACCAGGTCTTGATGACGCGCTTCGACTTCTCTTCCGCCGCCTTGAGCACCTTGTCGAGGAGGTGCACATCGATGAACGGACCCTTCTTCAGTGAACGAGGCATCGCTCTCAGCCCTTCGCGCCGCGGCGCTTGATGATCATCGAATCCGTGCGCTTGTTGTGACGGGTCTTGAGGCCCTTCGACAGCTGGCCCCAGGGGGAGCACGGCTGGCGCCCGCCGGACGTACGGCCTTCGCCGCCGCCCATGGGGTGATCGACCGGGTTCATGGACACGCCGCGGTTGTGCGGGCGCTTGCCGAGCCAGCGCGTACGACCGGCCTTGCCGATAGTGATGTTCGCGTGGTCGGGATTGCTCACCTGACCGATGGTCGCGCGGCAGTCCATGTGGACCTTGCGGATCTCACCGGAGGGCAGGCGGACCTGGGCCCACTCGGCTTCCTTGGCGATGAGCTGCGCCGCGACGCCCGCCGAGCGGACGAGCTGTGCGCCCTTGCCAATCTTGAGCTCGATGTTGTGGATGACCGTGCCGAGCGGGATGTACCGCAGGGCCAGGGCGTTGCCGGGCTTGATGTCCGCGTTGCGCGACGACACCACGGTGTCGCCGGCCTTGAGGCCGTCGGCAGCGAGGATGTACGCCTTCACGCCGTCCACGTAGTGGAGCAGCGCGATGCGGGCGGTGCGGTTGGGATCGTACTCGATGGCCGAGACCGTCGCGGGGATCCCGATACGGTTGCGCTTCCAGTCGATGATCCGGTAGCGCTGCTTGTGACCGCCGCCGCGGAAGCGCGACGTGATGCGTCCCGCGTTGTTGCGGCCGCCGGTCGAGGTCTGGTGCTCCGTCAGCGACTTCTCGGGCTTCTTCTTCGAGATACCCTCGAAGGTGGAAACCGTCATGTATCGCATGGACGGCGTGTTGGGCTTGAATGACTTGATCGCCATGGTCTGTACCTACTTCACGCCTGGTTCTCGAAGACGTCGATCTTGTCGCCCTCACGGAGCGTGACGATCGCCTTCTTCCAGTTCTGGGTCTTCGCGTATCCGCGGCCCATCCGCTTCATCTTGCCGCGAACGATCATCGTGCGGATGTCGACGACCTTCACTCCGAAGGCGCCTTCGACGGCGGCGCGGATCTGGGGCTTGCTCGCGTCGCGAGCGACCTCGAACATGACCTTGTTGAGGGTCTCCTTCAGCGTCGCGCCCTTCTCGGTCAGGGTGAGCGGGCGCCGGAGAATCTGGGGGATGTTGGTGTTCATCTGTCTCGTCCCTTTACGCGCTCAGGCGCTTCTCCAGGGCGCGCGCGGCGTCCTGGGTCAGGATCAGCGTGTCGTGCCGAAGCAGGTCGTACACGTTGACGCCCTCCGGCGGGAGGAAGGTCGCGCGCTCGAGGTTGCGAGTCGACAGGCGGAGGTTCTCGTTCGTTGCGGCGTCCACCACGACCGAAGCGCCCTGGGCCTTGAGCGCGGTGAGCGCCTGGTCGACGGACTTGGTCTTCACGGCGTCGACGGCGAACCCGTCGAGCACGAGGATGCGCCCCTCCTTCACGAAGAGGGAGAGCGCGTGGCGGAGGGCGCCCGCGCGCATCTGCCGCGGCGGCCGGTAGGCGTAGTTGCGGGGCTTCGGCGTGTGGACCTTGCCGCCCTTGGCGA
>CAIOSS010000704.1 GCA_903860995.1 uncultured delta proteobacterium
TCACCGCCATCGGGGCCGCGCGCAGCACCGCCGCGGAGCGCACCGTGCGCGCCTGGGAGGCCGCCGCGCACAGCGCCACGGAGGCCACCTTCGCGGTGCCCGAGCGCCGCGTCGCGCTCGTGGGCTGCACCCCGACGGCGCCCGACGCGCCCTGCGTGCGGGCGTACTTCGAGCGCTTCCTGCGCCGGGCGTGGCGGCGGCCCGCGAGCGCCGAGGAGCTCGACCGATTCGTCGGGCTCTCCCGCCGCCTCGGGGCCGCCAGCGTCTGGACCGGGCTGCGCTACGCCACCGCGGCCGCGCTCCAGTCGCCGAGCTTCCTCTACCGCGTCGAGCTCGGCGCCCCGGTGGCGGGCGCCTCTGGACGCCGGAGGTACACCGGCTACGAGATGGCCTCGCGCCTCGCGTTCACCCTCTGGAACTCCGTCCCCGACGAAGCCCTCCTCGACGCCGCCGCCCGCGGCGCGCTCGACCGCGACGACACCCTGCGCACCGAGGCCCGACGGCTGCTGCGAAACCCCCGCGCCCGCAGCGCCGTCCGCGCGTTCTTCGTGCAGTACCTCGGCCTCGGCGGCCTCGACGGCCTCGCCCGCGACGCGACCCTGTACCCCGACGTCACGCCCGCACTCACCGCCTCGATGCGCGAGGAGGTCGAGCGCCTCGTCGAGGACGTGGTCTTCACCCACGACGGGGATTTCCGAGCGGTGTTCTCCGGCGCGAGCACCTTCCTCGACGCGCGCCTCGCGGGGCTCTACGGCCTCACCCTGCCGCCCGGCGCCCAGGGATTCGCCCGGGTGGAGCTCCCGCCCGACAGCGGCCGCGGCAGCCTGCTGACCACGGCTGCGATCCTGGCCGTCACCGCGCACCCCAACGCCACCTCGCCCACGGCCCGCGGGCGCTACGTGCGCGAGCGCCTGCTCTGCGAGCGCGTGCCCGACCCCCCGATGAACGTCCCGCTCAACCTGGACGCGGGCGACAGCGGCGTGATGCCCACGCTCCGCGACCGCCTGGAGCGCCACCGCCGCGACCCGGCCTGCGCGGGCTGCCACTCGCGCACCGACCCCGTGGGCCTCGGCTTCGAGGACTTCGACGCCATCGGCCGGCGGCGCACCATGGAGGCCGGCCGGCCCGTCGACGCCCGCGGCGACCTCGACGGCGTGACCTTCGTCGGGGCGCGGGCGCTCGGGGAGATTCTCGCGCGCGACCCGCGGGTGGCCGCCTGCGTCGTGCGGCAGGTCTACCGCTTCGCCACTGCGCGGCTCGAGACCGACTCCGAGGCCCGGGTGCTCGCCGACCTCGAGGAGCGCTTCGCCGCGCGCAACTACCGCTTCCTGGAGCTGCTCGTCGAGCTCGTGGCGAGCGAGGGGTTCCGAACCGTCGCCGACGGGGGGAGGTAACGACCGATGGCCCGCACGCTCTCCCGCCGGACTTTACTCAGGGGTGTATTCGGTGGCTCGCTGGTGTCGCTCGCGCTGCCGCCGCTCGAGGCGATGCTCGACTCGCACGGCGAGGCCTGGGCCGACGAGCCCGGCCCCATCCGCCGCTACGGGGTCTTCTTCTGGGGCAACGGCTACGCCTGGAACACCCGCGGCCGCCCCGACCGCTGGACCCCGACGCCCGGCCCGATGGGCTGGTCTCCCTCGGAGCAGCTCGCGCCGCTCGGCCCCGACGCGGCCGGCCGCACGATGACCGACCGGGTGAGCGTGATCACCGGCCTCGAGCCCAAGACCGCCATCCCCGCCTCGCCCGGCGGCCAGGGGGACGGCCACATGCGCGGCGTCGCCGTGGCCCTCTCCGGCGACCGTCCGCGCCCGGAGGGCTTCCACCACCCCGACCACATCTTCGCGCTCTCGCGCCCGACGCTCGACCAGGTGATCGCGCGGCACCCGCGCTTCTACGCGACGGCCCCGCGCTTCCGCTCGCTGGAGCTGTCGGTCAGCGGCAACCGCTTCCACGACTACGGCACCTGGACCGCCATCTCCTACAACGGTCCCGAGTCGCAGAACCTCCCCATCCGCTCCGTCGACGCCCTCTTCGACCAGCTCTTCGCGGTGCGCACCGGCGACACCGCCGACCGCGCGCTGCTGCTCGACGCCGTGGCCGACGACGCGCGGCGCCTCCATGGGCTGCTCGGCGCCAACGACCGGCTGCGCCTCGACGCCCACCTCGAACACGTCCGCACGCTGCAGCGCGAGCTCACCGGCTCGCAGGCCGCCTGCCGGATGCCCGCCCGCCCCACCCGCGGCGGCGGCTTCGACGGGGCCCCCGGCAACGAGCCCCTGCTCGACAAGCTCGACGCCATGGCCCGGCTCCTCGCGCTCGCGCTCCAGTGCGACATGACCCGGGTCTTCAGCCTGATGTTCACGGGCCCGGGCTCGCAGACGGTGTTCCGCGACGTGGGCGCCACCACCGGGTTGCACCAGCTCTGCCACGACGAGAACTGGGAGCTCTCCCGCCGCGCGACCATCTACTCGATGCGCTGCTTCCGTCGGCTGCTCGACATCCTCGCCGCCACCCCCGACGTCGGCGGCGGCAGCGTGCTCGACAACACGGTGCTGCTCGGCACGAGCGAGTTCTCCGCGGGCGACGTCCACGAGGTCGGCAACTTCCCCGTGCTGCTCGCGGGCGGCGGCTCCGGCGCCCTGCGCCCGGGCGCGCACATCCACCTCCCGGACGGCAACCTCGCCCGCGTGCACCTCACGATCCAGCAGGCCCTCGGCCTCGGGGTCGACACCTTCGGCTTCAACGGAGGGGAGACCCGCGAGTCGGTCGCGCAGGTGCTGCGTTGAGGGTGGGCCGCAGACCGGCGCTCCTCCTCGGCGCGCTGCTCGGCTGCAGCGAGTCGATCCCGGACGAGGGCGCGAAGCCCGACGCCGACGCCGCCGTCTTCGAGGAGGCCGACGCCCCCGCGGGCCTCGACGCCGCGGCGCCCGGGCGCTGCGCCTCGTGGCAGGACTGCACCGCCGACCGCCTTCGACCGGTCTGCGACACGGCCTCCGGGCGCTGCGTGGAGTGCACCGCCGCCGACGACCGCTGCGCCCCCGCGGACCACTGCGAGGCCGCCACCCTCCAGTGCGCCCCGGGCTGCCGCAACGACGAGGGCTGCGCGGGCCAGACGCCCCGCTGCGACACCCGGCGCAACCAGTGCGTCGCCTGCACCCTCGCGGCGCACTGCCCGGGCGCGGCGGCCTGCGTCGAGCAACGCTGCGCCGTGAGCGCCTGCCCCGACGGGCGCGGCGACTGCAACCGCAACCCGGCGGACGGCTGCGAGGTCGACCTCGCGCGCGACGAGGCCAACTGTGGCGCCTGCGGGGCGCGCGGCGCGGAGGCCTGCAACCTCGCCGACGACGACTGCGACGGGGCCTGCGACGACCGCGACGGCTGCCGGGTGGGCATCCACCGAAGCAACGGCCCCGAGCACTTCTACACCGCGAGCCGCGAGGAGGCGCAGTGCTGCGGCTTCCGCGTCGAGAACTTTGATTACTTCTACCTGTATTCCGCCCGCGCCCCCGGGGCCGTCGCGCTCTACCGCTGCTACGGCGGGGGGAGGCACTTCTACACCTCGCGGGAGGGCTGCGAGGGCGGCGGAGTGACCGAAGGGGTCATCGGGTACATCGCAACCAGCGCGGTGTGCGGCTCGACCCCGCTCTACCGAATGCGCCACCCCGGTTCGGGCGACAATTTCTACACCATCAGCGCCGCCGAGCGGGACAGCGCCA
>CAIOSS010000705.1 GCA_903860995.1 uncultured delta proteobacterium
CGCCTCGCTGCGCGACCGCCTCGGCGCGATGGAGCGCCGCCAGGCCTCGGCCGAGGCCCTGCTCGACCGGGCGCGCCAGGCCATGGAGATCGCCGCGGGCCTCGTCCACGCCGCGGCGCACGAGGCGCCCGCCGAGGCCGCCTCCAGCGCCTCCGAGGCGTAGGCCCGACGCCGTCCCGCTACCGGCGCCGCAGCACGCGCCGGATGCGGGCGAACTCCGACGGCGTGACCTCCCGGGTCACCACCAGCAGCGCGACGTAGATCAGCCCCACTACCGCGGCGCCCGCGAGGGTGCCCACCTTGCCGGGCCACGGCACCCACGCGCCCACCGCTGCCGCTCCGACGCCGCACGCCGCGACGCGCGCCGCCGTCGTGAGCGAGAGGAAGGCCCCGAAGGTGCGGCGCACGTAGGCGCCCACCAAAACGAGACCGACGAGGCAGCCGAAGAGGGTGCCGAGGGCGGTGTGGGTGAGGGCGGAGAGGTCGGCGGGCGAGAGCGCGAGGCCCACGACGTTGCCGGCGAACACCGCGGCCAGCATCGCTGCCATGAGCGCGGAGGCGGCGGCCGTGCGCCCGGCGGCGAGCACGATGGTGGTGCCGATGACCGACAGGGCGAAGGCGCCCTGCGCGAGGGAGAGCCAGCGCAGCACCGGGGCGCCGAGGTCGAAGGGGGGGCGGTACGCGAGGCGCAGCACGCCGCCGGGCATGGCCCCGAGCACCGCGAGCATGGCGCCGAGGGCGAGCGCGCTGAAGCGCAGGGCGCCGCGCACGAAGCCCGCGGTGGCCTCGCGGTCGCCCTCCAGCGTGCTCTTCGAGACCACCGGGAAGACCACGAAGGTCACCGCGAGCAGCAGCTGGTACGGCAGGAAGGCGAAGTTCTGGACGGCCTTGTAGACGCCCGCGAGGGTGTTGATGGCCGCCTCGTCGACGCCCTCGCGGCGCGAGAGCACGGCCTTCATCACCAGCAGGTCGGCCTGGAGCACCAGGTTGAGCGCGAGCTGGTAGACCAGCACCGGGGCGAAGAAGCGGGCGTAGCTGCGGGCGAAGACGCCCGTGGAGACGCCGCCGGCGGCGGGGGCGACGGGCGCGCGCAGGTCGTCGCGATGCAGCGCGAGGGCCGCCAGCAGGATGAGCACGCTCGCGATG
Source organism: uncultured delta proteobacterium (assembly GCA_903860995.1). GTDB lineage: Bacteria > Myxococcota_A > Polyangia > Polyangiales > SCUS01. Next base: position 1,147 of record CAIOSS010000705.1, read on the forward strand.
GCGAAGCCCGTGATGGCCCCGGTGACCCGGAGCGGCGTCGCCGCGAGCCCGAGGATGAGTCCGGTGCGCAGCGTGGCGAAGGTGATGTCGAGCCCGGCCTGCGCGCGGAAGCGGCGCCGCCCGTTGAGGGCGCCGACCAGGGCCGCGTACACGCTGTAGTCGGCGACGATGACGGCGCCGATGCGCAGCAGGGGAGGGAGCCGGGCGTCGTGCAGGACCCCGGCGCCCAGGAGGTCGGCCCCGGCGAGCAGGGCGCCCGCGAGGGAGAGCCCGAGCGCGGCGTGGATAAGCAGGCCCTTGCGGAGCGCGGTGACCCCGCCGTCGGTGACCGCGTGCGACATCGCCTGGATGCTGCCCGCCACCACCACGTTGTTGAGGATCGAGATGACGTTGAGCACCACCGCGTAGAGCCCGTAGCCCTCGCCCAGCAGCAGCCGCGTCAGCACGATGGGCTGCGCGAAGCCCGTCACCATGAACCACGCCTTGGCCGCGGCGATGACCGCCACGCCGCGGGTCGACTCGCGCGCGGTCGCCTCAGCCTTCGCGCTCGCCTCGGTCTCGTCGGGTTCGTTCTCGCGGTAGGTCGCCACGGCGCGGTGGATCACCACACTCTGCCGCGGCTGTCCAGGCAGTGTCTCAGCGCGCGGGCGCCGTCGCCCCGAGGCGGAAGCGCACGCCCGCCATCACCCCGAGCGCCGTGACCCCGCCGTTGTCGGCCGGCGCGACGTCGAGCGAGAGCCCGAGGAAGGCCTGCACCGTGGGCGTGAAGCCCCACTCGGCGCGCACGTAGGGGTTGAGCCAGAGCGTCGTGGGGCGCGCGCCCGCCACCCCCAGCCACACGCCCACCAGCCCCCCCCCGGTGCCCCGCAGCGGCAGCCGCCCCGACGAGGGGAAGGTGTACTGCGCCCCCGCGCCGAAGCCCACCGCGCTGGTCGGGGTGGTGAGCACCATCACCGCCGCGGCGACCTCCAGGCCCCGCAGCGCGCCGAGGGCGTAGGCCCCCTCCGCCCGCAGGGCCACCGCGGCGCTCGAGGCCTCCGCCGGGGCGTTGCCCGAGAGCACCATCCCGCTCGGAGCGCGCACGCCCGAGAGGCGCCCCCCCGCGACCAGCGAGAGCCCCACCGCCCACGGCCCGCCGTCGGCGTAGCCCCGCACCGGGTGCGCGAGCGCCTCGGCCTCCCGCTGGCGCCGCGCTGCCTCGGCCTCCGTCGTCGCCCGCTGCCGCGCGGCCTCACCTTCGGCCAGGCGCCTCGCCTCGGCCTCGCGCGCGAGGGTCGGGTCGACCGGCGGGGCCGACCAGTTGGCCGGGTCGAGCAGCGCGTCGAGCATGCGCCCGACGACCTCGCCGGCGTCCTCGTGGTGGATGCTCTCCTCGCGCGTCGCCGTGCGCCCGGAGGCCGCGTCGACGAGGCTGAGCGAGAGGTTGTACTGCCCCGCGAAGGGCCGCAGCGCCGCCCGGATCACCTGCGTGGCGCCCATCCCCTGCGCCGCCCGCGCGAGGGCCCCGGCGTCGGTCGGCGGAGAGAGCCCGAGGCCCAGGTTGATCGCCGCGCGGTCTGGCAGCCGGGCGCCGCGGGCCAGCAGCGAGCCGCGCAGGGTGGACTCCGCGTCGGCCACCAGGTCTTGCGTGGCGGAGCCCTCGATGGGCAGCAGCACCACCACCCGCTGCGCCGCGGGCGCCACCGGCTGCGCCCCCGCCGTCGCGGGCGCCAGCCATACCCCGCCGAGTAATCCCGCGAGAGCCAGGGCCACGCCCGCCCGCCCGACCTGTCGTCGCCTGGTGCTCATCGCCCTCTGGCTGCGGGTATACCACCGCATCAGCCGAGCACCTCGCGCTCCTTGCCCGGGCCCTTCGGCGCGCCGACGACGCCCTCGCGCTCCATCTTGTCGACGATGCGCGCGGCCACGTTGTAGCCGATGCCCAGGTAGCGCTGCACGAAGGACACGCTGCACTTGCGGTGCGAGAGCACCAGCTGCACGGCCTTCTCGTACTTCTCCGGCGGCACGCGGATGTCCGACTCGTGCGCCTCGTCGACCTCGCCCTCCTCGTCCCTCGGCTTGAGGATGTCCTCGTCGTAGTTGGGCTTGCCCTGCGCTCTCCAGTGGTCGGTCACGGCCTGCACCTCGTCCTCGTGTACGAACGCGCAGTGCACCCGCTTCAGGTCGCTCGACCCGGGCGGCAGGATGAGCATGTCGCCCTTGCCCAGGAGGTTCTCGGCGCCCTGCTGGTCGAGGATGACCCGCGAGTCGAGCTTCTGCCGCACCATGAAGGCGATGCGCGCGGGGAAGTTGGCCTTGATGATCCCGGTGATCACGTCGACGCTCGGGCGCTGCGTGGCCAGGATGACGTGGATGCCCGCCGCGCGGGCCTTCTGGGCGAGGCGCGCCACGGCGGCCTCGATGTCCTTGCCGGCCACCATGATGAGGTCGGCGAACTCGTCGACCACGCACAGGATGTACGGCAGCTTGCGCGGCGGCGGCAGCTCGGCGGTCTCGCCCTCGGCCAGCGCCTTGGTGGTGCCGGTCTCCTTGGGGCGCACCGGGCCGTCGCTGCCGCGCAGGGGCTTGCCCTCGGCGACGGCCTTCACGACCTTCTCGTTGTAGGTGCCGATGTTGCGCGAGCCGGTCTGCGCGAAGAGCGTGTAGCGCCGCTCCATCTCGTCGACCACCCAGCGCAGCGCCAGGGTGGCCTTCTTCATGTCCGTGACCACCGGCAGCAGCATGTGGGGGATGCCGTCGTAGACGTTGAGCTCGACCATCTTCGGGTCGATCATCAGCATCTTCACGTCCTCGGGGCCGCGCTTGTAGAGCAGCGAGGTGAGCATCACGTTGAGCCCGACGCTCTTGCCCTGCCCCGTGGCGCCCGCGACGATGAGGTGCGGCATGGTGGCGAGGTCGGCGTAGAAGGGCGCGCCCACGACGTCCTTGCCGATGGCGACCGGCAGCGCGCCGCCCAGCGAGCGGAACGCGTCGGTCTCCAGCAGCTCGCGCAGGTACACCATCTGACGGTTGGTGTTGGGGATCTCGAAGCCCACGCGCCCCTTGCCCGGGATCGGCGCCACGATGCGCACCTTGCTGGCCTCCAGGCTCATCGCGATGTCGTCGCTGAGCCGAGAGATCTTGGTGAGCTTGGTGCCCGCCGCCGGGACCACCTCGTAGGTGGTCACCACGGGGCCGGGGTGGATCTCCATCACGCGCCCCTCGATGGTGTAGTCCGCCAGGGTGCGCACGAGCCGATCGGCGGTGCCGCGCAGGTGGGCCTCGTCGAAGGTCACACGGTTGGGCGGCGGCGGCGCGAGCAGCCCCACCTCGGGCATCGCCATGGGCTTCGCGACCGCGTCGACGTGCCGCGGCGGGGTCTTCTCCACCGGCACCGCGGCGGACTTCATCGCCTGCTCGATCTCGCGCTCGTGCGAGACGATGGTGAGCGGCGCGGCGGGGTCGACCTCGTCGTCGGTCGCGAGGGTGTCGTCGTCGACGAAGGGGTCCATCTCCGCGGCCGCCGCGCGAGGGGGCGGCGGGTTCGAGGCGCGACGGGGCGCCGGGGGAGGGGGCGTCGAGGGACGCGGCGCGGGCGCCTCCTCGACGGCCGCCACGGTGACCTTCGCCGGCGCGTGGACCTTCGCCGGGGCGGGGTCCTTCGGGGGCGCGCTGGCCCTCGCGTTCGATCGCGGGGGCGCGACCACCTTCACGGGGGGCGACGGCGCGGGCTCCTCGTCGGCCTCGGGCTCACCCTCGGGCTCTGCATCGAGCTCGGCCTCGGCGGCCTTGCGGCGGGTCGAACGCGGGCGGCGGACGGCCTTCGCCTCGCTGGCCGCGCGGTCCTCCTCGTCGAGCAGGATCTCCGCGAGCGAGCGGCCGTCGCGCTCGGCCTCGTCGCTCTCCTCGGGGGCGTCGGCGTCCTCGATGACCGGGCGCACGGCGCGCTCGGCCAGCTCCTCGGGGCGCTCGCGGGGCGCCGGAGCCGGGCCCGGCAGGGCGTGCCGCGACTCGCGCCAGGCGCGGGCGACCGACCCGACGCCGTCGCGCAGCCACAGCCCGC
>CAIOSS010000706.1 GCA_903860995.1 uncultured delta proteobacterium
GAGCTCGGCGGGGACGAGCGCGGGGAGCATCACCTCCTGGGCGCCGGCGCGGTCCATCTCCTGCCGCACGATGCCCTCGACCTTGCGCAGCACCTTCAGGCCGAGCGGCAGGAACTCGTAGATGCCAGCCCCCACCTGACGGATGTACCCGCCGCGCAGCAGCAGCCGGTGAGACGGGGTCTTCCGCGCCTCGGCGGGGTCTTCACGCAGCGTGGGAATGAACGACTTGGAATAACGCATCGGTTCTACAGGGCCTCCGGGAGCGCGGGACCCTACGGAACCACCGCATCAAGTCAAGACATCGCCGCCCCCCCGGGGAGGGGCCCTCGCCCCCTCCGGGACGGGAGGGACGCTCAGCGCGCCGCGCCGTCGAGCCCGGCGTCCCTCGTCAGCGCCGCGTCGACCGCGCCGTCACCGACGCCGCCATCGAGCGCCGGGTCGCGCACCGTCACACACCGCCCCTCGGCCGAGCAGGACGCCGCAACGGCCGCGCCGCACCCGCCTCCGCCGACGCACCGACCCATGGTGGCGCAGCCCATCGCGGCCCAGCGCTCGCGGAGCAGCTCGAGCCGCGCGAAGGCCTCGGCGCCGCGGTCGACGAAGACCTCGCAGGCGCAGCAGAGGGTCTCGCAGACCCGCGCGCCGCACTCGCCGTCCACCCGGCACGCCTGCGCGTCGCGCACCGCCGCGGCGTAGTCCTCCGAGACCGCCTGACACGCCAGGCTGACGTCCGCCGGGGCGCCCGCGTCGGACGCCGTCCCGAGGTCGCCGAGCGGCGTGACGTCGATCGAGGGGACCACGTCGAAGCGGCCCGACACCTCCGACAACGGGGCATCGAGCGTCTCCTCGACGACCGCGTCGCGGGCGTCGAAGCGCGGGACGTCCTCGGGCGCCGGGTCGTCGCCGCAGCCCGCGAGCGCCAGCGTCCCGAGCGCGAGGAAGAGCGCGCGGGCCCTCACTTCGTCGTCGTCCCCTCCGGCCCGATGAACTCCACCGCAAAATCTTCCATCACCGGGTTGGCGAGCAGCTTGTCCGCCGCCTCGCGCAGCAGCCGCGGCGCGTCGGCCACCGCGTCGTCGAGCTCGACCTCGATGACCTTGCCCACCCGCACCTCGCGCACGCCCTGCAACCCCAGCGCGTCGAACCCACGGCGGATCGCCTCGCCCTGCGGGTCGAGCACCTCGCGCTTCAGCGTCACCGTCACCCTGGCTCTCATCGTCATGGCTCTCCTTCTACAACCCGACGGCCGCGAGCGCCGCCTCGATGCGCGCCTGCGGGGGACGGAGGTCAGCCACGAAGGGCCGCCCCGTGATCCGCTCGAAGGCCTCGACGTAGCGCCGCGCGGCCTCCAGCCGCACCTCGTCGGTCAACGGGGGAATCTCACCGTCGCCGGTGAAGCCCTGCGCCGCCAGCCAGCGCCGCACGTACTCCTTGTCGAAGCTCTCGGGCTCCTCGGAGCGGGCGTGCCGCTCGACGTAGCTCTCCGCGAACCAGAAGCGCGACGAGTCCGGCGTGTGCACCTCGTCGATCACCACGATGCCGCCGCCCCGCTCGGCCGGCATCCGGCCGAACTCGTACTTCGTGTCGACCAGGATGAGCCCCCGCTGCGCGCACCACTCCTGGCCCCGCGCGAAGAGCGCGAGCGCCATCGCCGAGACCTGCGCCATGTCCGCCGCGGAGATGACCCCGTCGCGCACCAGCTCGTCCGCCGACACCGACACGTCGTGCCCGCCCTTCGGCGCCTTGGTGCTCGGCGTGACGATGGCGCGGGGCAGCGGGTCGTTCTTGCGCAGCCCGTCGGGCAGCGGGTGACCGCAGAAGCTCCGCTCGCCGCGGGCGTACGCCGTCCACACCGAGGTGCTCGTGACCCCGGTGAGGTACGAGCGCACGACGACCTCGACGGGCAGCGGGGCGCACTCCCAGGCGATCGCCACGTTGGGGTCGGGCGACGCGATGAGGTGGTGCGGCGCCACGTCGGCGGTGCGCTCGAACCAGAACGCGCTCAGCTGCGAGAGCACCTGACCCTTGAGGGGGATGGTGCCGAGCACCCGGTCGAACGCGCTGATGCGGTCGGTGGTGACCAGCACCCGGCGGCCGTCGGGGAGCGACCAGTTGTCGCGCACCTTGCCGCCGTAGAAGCGCCCGAGGCGCGGCAGCGAGACCGACTCGAGCGGGTGCTCCAGCGCGGCGCGGAGCGTGGCGTCGTCGATCATCGGGAGGCCTCCACGGCGCGGGAGATCACCGCGTCGACGTGACGGAGCGCGTGCGCGAGGTCGAAGCACGCGTCGAGGGTGGCGGCGGGCAGTCGGGCGCTCACGTCGGCATCTTCCCCCAGCAGCGCGCGGAAATCCCCATCGCCCTTCCAAGCCCGCATCGCGTTGCGCTGCACCATCACGTAACCCTCCTGCCGGCCGGTGCCCGCCGCGACGAGGGCGAGGAGCACCGCCTCGCTGGCCCAGAGGCCCCGCGCGAGGTCGAGGTTCTCCTGGAGGTTGGCGGGGTACACCACCAGGCCCTTCACGAGCGTGGTCGCGCGCTCCAGCATGAAGCCGAGGGTGGTGGTCGCGTCGGGCGCGAGCATTCGCTCGGCGGAGGAGTGCGAGATGTCGCGCTCGTGCCAGAGGGCGGTGTTCTCGAGCGCCGCGCCGGCGTAGGCGCGCATCATCCGCGCGAGGCCGCAGAGGTTCTCGGACAGGATGGGGTTGCGCTTGTGGGGCATCGCCGAGGAGCCCTTCTGCCCGACCGCGAAGGCCTCCTCGGCCTCCATCACCTCGGAGCGCTGCCAGTGGCGCACCTGCACCGCGAAGCGCTCGATGGCCCCGGCCACCACCGCGAAGGCCGAGAAGTACGCCGCGTGGCGGTCGCGGGGGATCACCTGCGTGGCGACGGTCTCGACGCCGAGGCCGAGCGCCGCGAGCGCGCGCTGCTCGAAGGCAGGCGACAGGTGGGCGTAGGTGCCCACCGCCCCGGAGAGGCTGCCGACGGCGACCTCGTCGCGGGCGGCGCGCAGCCGGGCGCGGGCGCGGGTGAGCTCTGCGAGGTGGCCCGCGAGCGCGAGGCCGAAGGTGATGGGCTCGGCGTGGATGCCGTGCGAGCGGCCGATCATCGGTGTGCGGCGGTGGGCCTCGACCTGATCGCGCAGCGCCGCGAGCAGCGGCTCCAGGCGGTCGAGGCACATCGTGGCGGCGTCCCGGAGGAGCATCGCGAAGGAGGTGTCGAGGACGTCGCTCGAGGTCATGCCCCGGTGGAGCCAGCGCGCGGGCTCGCCGGCCAGCTCTTCCACGTGGGTGAGGAACGCGATGACGTCGTGGCGCGTGGTGCGCTCGATCTCGTCGATGCGCGCGGGGTCGAGCGCGAGCGGGAGCGCGCGGATGCGCTCGGCGGTGCCGGCGGGCACGAGGCCCTCGACCTCCATCGAGGCGCACGCGGCGAGCTCGACGTCGAGCCATGTCTGGAAGCGGCGCTCCGGGGACCAGAGCGCCGAGAACGCGGCGGGGGTGTAGCGAGGGATCATCGGCGCCGGTGCTCTTGCCACAGGCGAGGGACGATCAGCAAAGCCGCGTCGGGCTTCCTCGTCGTCGAGGCGGGGGTCATGACCCGCAGCTCCCTGGAAACAAGGGAAAATTCACGAGAGGACCGCCCAGGCGAAGCGCCTCAGGCCGGGCGCAACCGCCATCGCCGTAGAACCACGGCGATCGCCTCGAGCACCGACGGCCTCGTCGTGCGGGTGCGCAGCCCGTCGAGGCTCGCGCTCCTCCGGCCTGCCGCGCGCTCATCGGATCGCTGACGGCACATCGCGTTGACACCACCGGGCGCGCGGTGGTGCGATGCCGCGCTCCATGCAGAGACCTCCCTGGAGGATCATCGGGGACTCGTTCAGCCTCGTGCTCGCCACCCCGGGTGATCCGCGCCACGTCGACGCCGCGCGGCTCGATGCGAGGGAGGCCGCGTGGCTGGTCTCGAAGCTGGGCGGCCCCGCGGGATGGAGCGTCGCGACGGGGGCTCTGATCGACGCCGCGCGCTACGTGCTGGCGCGGCACGCGGTGCGCCTCGGCGTGCGCGAAGACGATCCGCGCCGGGTGGTGGTCGCGGCGCTGCTGCGCGGCCTGCTCGTGGGGTGGCGGGTCGAGCGGCTGCACCGGGCGACGCGCGGCGGCGACGGCGCGGAGGACGGCGACGACGTCATCGCGCACGGCGACCTGCTGCGAAAGACGTGGATCGAGCTCGAGCTCCTCGACATGGACGGCAACCCGGTGCCCGGCGAGGCCTACTGGATCAAGCTGCCGGACGGCACCGTGCGCGAGGGAGCGCTCGACCAGCACGGGCGCGCGTACTTCGACAACCTCGACCCCGGGCAGGCGGAGATCCGGTGGCCCAACCGGGACGGCGACGCGACGACGGAGGGCCGAGGCCCCGGACAGGGCGCGTTGCAGGAGGCGTCGGAGGGTGTCTCCGGCGCGCCCTCGTCCGTGGAGAGCACGTGGGTGGAGATCGAGCTGCTCGACATGGTGGGGAAGCCGGTGGCGTTCGAGCGGTACTGGATCAAGCTGCCGGACGGCACCGTGCGCGAGGGGGCGCTCGACGCGATGGGCCTCGCGTACTTCGACGGGCTCAACCCGGGTCAGTGCACGATCCGGTGGATCGGGCGAGACGAGGAGGCGGCGTTCCTCGAGCCCGACGTGACCGCGCCCGGCGCGACGGACCTGGTCGCGCAGCAGGTCGAGGCGCTGGAGAGCGCGGCGCGCGACGGCACGCCCTTCTGCGAAGAGTGTGAGCGCGCGCGTCGGCAGGAGCTCGCCGAGGCTTAGGGCCTGAGGCGCGCGGGCGAAACGGAGCGCTTCGGAGCCCAATGGCCAACGTACCCATCGAGCAGCTGACCCAACGTCTCTGGCCGCGAGGCGACGACGAGCACACGTACGCGCTCCTCGACGGCGCGCGCAGCCCGGAGGTGCAAGCCCTCATCGCGGCGTCGCACCGCGCCGCGAGGTGCCTCTACATCGGCGCGCTCGACCCGGCGATCGCGCGGGTCGCGCCCTACCTCGTTCCCC
>CAIOSS010000707.1 GCA_903860995.1 uncultured delta proteobacterium
CGTTCCGCCTTCGTTGCCGCCGCCGCCGCCGCCGCCGCCCGCGAGCACGAGAATCACCGCGCCCCGTCGCACCGCCGTGCCACCGCCGCCGCCGCCGCCGTCGCCACCGTTGACGCCACTGCTGTCCCCGATGCCACCGGCGCCGCCGTTGGGGTCGCCGCCCTGCCTGCTCGTCACACTGAACACGTCCGCGCGCTGCCCGCCGCTCCCGGCGGTGACCGAGAGCGCATCGCCCGGCGTTACCGTGAGCGTCGCGGCGACGAAGCCCCCCGCGCCGCCGCGCGCGGCGAGGGGGGTCGTGTCGATGGCGATCGTCGAGCTGCCCCCGCCGCCGCCGCCGCCCCAGGCGCGGACGGTCACCCGCGTGCACCCCGGCGGGATCGTGATCGTGCGCGAGCCCGAGGTGACCACGGCGCTCCCGCTCGAGCACCCGGCCACCGTCCGGCACACGCCGCCGACGCAGCTCTCGCCCGCCGCGCAGGCGCTCCGGCACGCGCCGCAGTTGGCCACGTCGGACTGCACATCGCGGCAGCTGCCGCCGCAGGCGATCCCACCCGCCGGGCAGCCCGCGCTGCCGCCGCAGACCCCCTCCATGCACGGCCTCCCCGCGCTGCAAATGTTGTCGCAGCGACCGCACGAGAACACGTCGGTCAGAGTGTCCACGCAGAACGCCCCGCAGCGCGTCGTCCCCGCTCGGCACGTGGTCGTGTCGCAGCGTCCGCCGTTGCACCACGCCGTGCCGCACGAGAACGAGCAGAGGCCACAGTTGTTGTCGTCGGAGGTGAGATCGACGCAGCGCCCCAGGCACAGCGTCCGCGGCGCCGCGCACCCGGCGCCGACCGCGCACACACCGCCGCTGCACCCCTGCCCGGCGGGGCAGGCCCGACCGCAGGCGCCGCAGTTGGCGCTCGAGGTCGACAGGTCGATGCACGCGCCGGTGCCGCAGTCGACCACGCTCCCGATGCACGTGATGCCCGAGCAGAGCCCGCCGACGCAGCGCCCCCCGCAGCGGCTGCCGCAGGCGCCGCAGTTGGCCGCGTCGCTCGTGACGTCGACGCAGGCCGTGCCGCACAGCACCTGCGGCGCCGCACAGCCCCCGCCGCCTCCGCCGCACACACCGGCGACGCAGCTCTGGCCGCTCGCGCAGCGGTTGCCACAGGCGCCGCAGTGGTTCGCGTCGGTGGTCAGCGCCGTCTCGCAGCCCAGGTCGGGGGCGCCCGAGCAGCTGGCCCGGCCCGCGAGGCACGCGCCCGCCACCACGCAGCGCCGCGCGACGCAGGCGACCCGCGTGCCGTTCACGCCGGGGAGGCGAGTGCAGTCGTTGCCGCAAGCGCCGCAGTGGGTCGGGTCGCTGGCGACGTCGGTGCAGAAGCCCGAGCACCGCGAGGTGCAAGGCCCGTCGGTGGGCCCGGCGTCGAGGAGCGCGGCATCGCGGGGCGTAACGTCGAGGCGAGCGACGTCGGGGGAAGCGACCTCGGGGGACGCGACGTCGAGGGGCGCGACGTCGGGGTCGAAGCTCGGTCGATCGAGGTCGACCACGTCGGGGCTCTCCTCAGTGAACGCGCCCTTGCCTGGGTCGTCGGGCGATTCCTGCGCGGTTGCGCAGCCCACGGCGAGCGCGCACACGAACCCTTGAAACAAGCGACCTAGATTTTCCATTCTTCAGGCCTCGCCCGAATCATGCCCGAACTGACAGATGCCTCACAATCGCCGTCGTCGCCGCCTTCCAAGAAGCCACTTGGGCCTCCGTCCAAAGGGCACTCGCCGTGAAGCGTCGGCGGGCGGCACGGCCTGCGCCCCGGGCTTCGTCGTCGCCGAGGCGCGGCAGGGAGCCGACCGCGCGGCAAAGACCATGGCGCCATAGGCTGCAGTGACATCGCAATTTGCGTGGGTAACGGAGCGCGACGGCGCGCTGCGGGCAACGCCCGTCGCCGCGCAGGGCGCAGACCGCGTGCCATGCGCGAGACCGCCAGAATCTTCGGCCGATCGCGACCCGTAGCGGGGTGGCGGCGGTGGCGGCGGGGGGGGGGCGGCGGTCGGTGCGGCGGGCTTCGCAGCGCTCGCCCCCCGCGCGCCGCAGCATCCTGCTGGTGTGATGGTCGCGCGGCGCTCCGCGAGCGCGACCCCACCCCGGCGACACAGCGCGTTCGGCGCAGCCAGTCGTCGAGCGTTCGAAGAGCTATACGATCGGTGCATGGCACCATGGCAACGATAGTGGATGGCGCCGCCGCGAGGCAGTTTGTAGGCTCGCTCCGCGTCGCTCGCGGTGCCCCGATCGGGCGCCTGCGACGCCCTCGAACCTCCACACCGTACAGCGAGAGAACGCCATGACCGCACGCAAGACCGCCACGGGCAAGATCCAGGTGAAGTCCTGGGAGTCGATCCCCTTCAACACGATCGGGGGCCCCACCCTCAACGAGCTCCGCGCGACGGAGGACTTCGTGGGAGACATCGTCGGCGAGGGCACCGCGCGCATGCTCCAGACGCTCCGCGCCGACGGCTCGGCGAGCTACGTGGCCGTCGAGCGCGTCGTGGCCACCGTCGAGGGCCGCAGCGGGACCTTCGTGCTCCAAGACGAAGGCACCCTCGAGGGCACGAAGGTGAAGGGCACCTGGTTCGTCGTCGCCGGCTCGGGCACGGGCGAGCTCGCCGGCATCCGCGGCGAGGGAGACTTCCACGCCGAGCTCGGCCAGCACGCGGACTACACCCTCAACTACTGGTTCGAGTGAGGTGCCCCTCGACCCCTCGGTGACGGTGCTCGTCACACGCACCGTGCGCGAGGGGCGCGAGGCCGACTACGAGGCCTGGGTGGAGGGCGTCGCCGCCGTGGCGCGGGGCTTCCCCGGCCACCGGGGCCTCAACCTCGTGCGCCCCCGCGACGCCTCGCGAACGTACACCCTGGTGTTTCGCTTCGACTCGTCCGCGCAGCTCGACGCGTGGGAGTCATCGCCGGAGCGACACGCGTGGGTCGCGCGCGCGGCGGAGCTCAGCGAGGCCGCGCGCGTCCAGCACCTGACGGGCATGGAGGGGTGGTTCGCAGCGCCCTCCGCCGGCCTCGCGCCCCCGCCTCGCTGGAAGATGGTCGCGGTGAGCTTCGGCGTCGCGTTTCCGACGATGCAGGTTCTGCAGGCCGTGCTGGGCCCGAGGCTCACGCCGCTGCCGGGGCCCGCGCGCGGCGCCGTGCTGGGCCTCGCCATGGTGCTCTTCATGACCTACGTCGGCATGCCCGCGGTCACCCGACGCCTCGCGGGCTGGCTCTACCCCCCGCCGCGCTGACATCGCCCGCGCGGCGCTACACCACCGCGGCGAAGAGCGCGCTGCGCACCCACGTGTGCATGGGATGGGCGTCCAGGCGAGCGTGCCACATGGCTACGACGTCGAGCGCCGGGAGATCCACGGGAGGATCATACGAGACGAGGTCGAGCGCGCGCGCGAGGTGCAGACCGGCACGGCGCGGGAGCGTGAGCACGACGTCGGTCTGCGCCACGGCCATGGCCGCGCCGATGAAGTACCGGGTGCGGTAGGCGATGTGGCGCGCGAGGCCCTGCGCCGCGAGGGCGCCGTCCACCACGCCGGGGCCGTCTCCCTCGGGGCTCGCGAGCGCGTGCGGAACGCGCGCGTAGGTGGCGAGGTCGAGGCCTTCGGCGAGCGAGGGATGGCCCCGGCGCGCGAGGCACACCCAGCCGTCACGAAACAGCACCCGGCGCAGGAGGCCCGGCGCCTCGGCGAAGCCGACACCGATGGCGAGGTCGAGCGCGCCGCTGTCGAGCTGCGCCACGAGGTTGGCGTAGCGCAGCGGCTCGACGTCGAGGGCGAGGCCCGGCGCGTCGGCCCCGATACGCCGGAGGAGCGCCGGGAGCACGAACACGCCTACGATGTCGTGGGCCGCTATCGTGATGGTGTCGCGCGCCGTCGCCGGGTCGAATTCTTCGTCGTGGAGGACGCGCCGGAGCGCGCGCAGCCCATCGCGGAGCGAGGCGTGGATGCGCTCGGCGCGTGGCGTGCGAACCAGCCCCTGCCCGCTGCGTACGAGCAGCGGATCGCCGAGGTCTTCGCGGAGCCGACGGAGTGCGCGGCTCATGGTCGGCTGCGTGACGCCGAGGCGCCGCGCCGCGCGCGTCACGTTGGCCTCGGCGAGGAGCGCCTCGAGCGAGAGCAGGAGGTTGAGGTTGATCTCGGGGAGGTCTCTCATCGCGACGAAATCAATCGTAAGGGGCGTCTTCCACGACGCGTCTGTGGGCGCTTACCGAAGCCGACAAATGGACCAACAGGGCCCTGTTGGCCACCGCGCGGTCCAAGGCAGCGTCCCGGGAGCTTCTGCCAACGCTCGCGGGAGCGGGTACTACGGGTCATGGGTACTCCGACGACCCCTTAGCTCCCCGGCGAGATGGGTAGAAGCGAAAGGGCTGAAGCCCACGGCACCGTGCAGTGAAGGCCGCCGAGCGTATCTTCCGCCCTCGGCGCGCGGCCCCTGGTCAACACTGTCACCGCCACTGGGCGCGCCCTGACCAGCGCGCTGACCACGGGATCTGGCGGGTTCTCGCGCTGTAAGATCGGCACGTCCCTTGCGGTGGACGCGGGTTGTGCCACTGCCCACACCCTTCCAGTCTACCGCTCGCTGCGGGGGGCACGCCGCTTCGACGCTCGCGCTCGCCGTCTTCTTGAGCGGTTGCGCCGCCGACCTCGAGGGGGACCTCTCGGCGGCCTCCACCCAGACCTCGAACCTCACCCTGGCGCAGCGGCGCACGCGGGCGGGTCAGATCCGTGACGTCGCGGCGCGGGCGGGGTTGCCCCGGGCGGGGTGGCTCCTCGCGGGTCTCGCCGACGCCGAGACCCAGATGTCCCACTGCTGGTCGGAGCTGACCTGGGCGTGCCAGGGCCCCTACTCCGCCGACTGCCGCGGGCCGGTGGTGGCGGGCGCGGGGGATGGTCCGTGCAGGGCGCAGCAGGGTGGCCTCGGGATGTTCCAGTTCGACGGCGGAGACTTCGACGCCACGCTGCGCCGCGACGGCGCGCGGGTGCTCTCCCTCGCGGGAAACACCGAGGCCGCGGTGGAATTCACGCTGCGCATCGTGCGCGACTCGGCCTACGTCCCGGGCGTCGCGACGCTCGACGAGGCCGCCGCGTGGATGAACGGCGTCACCCCCGACAACGACCGCTTCGACCTCTGGGTGCGGACCGTCACCCATTACTACAACGGCTGTCTCCCCGGGTACTCGTGCTTCGCGCAGCGCTATCGCCACTACCGGGACAACGCCCGGGGCCTGTGGTCCGAGATGGGCGCGAGCTTCTGGCGGGGCGCGGTCACCCCACCCCCCGCGCCGCCCGCCGCCGCCGCCGCGAGGGTGATGGCGGTCGAGTGGACGCGCGGCGCCGATGGGGCCTACCAATTCCGCGCGCAGGCCCCGGCGTCGGTCACGCGCGTGGAATATCGGGTGGACGGCTGGAGCATCGGCACCGCCACCCGCGCCGCGTCGCCCTCGCTGGCGATTGCGTACTCCTTCCAACGCGCCGTCGATGAGCGCGCGCTGGAGGTGCTGGGATTCGACGCGCGGGGCGCCGTCGCGGCCTTTGGCGTCGGGCTCTTCGACGTGACCCCAGACTACGGGGTCTTCCTCCGTCAGACCGGCGCGGCGCAGTACGAAGTGGGCATCGAGCGCGCGCCCGCCGGGGTCGCGGGGCTCGAGGTGCGCGCCGATGGATTCCTCCTGCGCGACGAGGTCAGCGGCGCCACGCGCAGCCCGCGCGCGGCGGTGCGCCACACCTACAGCCAGCTCGGCGCGCGTGACTTCGAGCTGCGCACCTTCAACGCCGACGGATCGGCCCGCGGCGTGCTGCGGCGCCGCTTCGCCCTCCGCGAGGAGGCCGCGCCCCGACCCGCGCCGCCGCCCACCGCCGCGTCGGCGCGCACGCTCACGAGCACGCCCTACCGCTACCAGTACGCCAACGCCTACGACCCCGCGGGCACCTGCGGGATCACCTCGGCGTCGATGGTCCTCGGTCATCACGGCGTGACGGTGACGCCCGATCAGCTCTACCAGCGCTTCGGCGTCGCGCAGGGCCAGAGCCCCGGCGGGCTCGTCGCGCTCTATCGCGCCTACGGGCTGTACGGCGTCAGCACGTACACCGGCACCTTCGAGCAGCTGCGACGCTTCATCGACGACGGGCTCCCGGTCGTGGTCCACGGCGATTTCACCCCCAGCGGTCACATCGTGGTGATCGTGGGCTACGACGCCGGCGGCTTCATCGTGCATGACCCCTCCGGGCGCTGGGACGGCGCGCTGCGCGGGAGCTACGCCGGCCGCACCGCCGCGAACGGTCGCCTCGTGCGCTACCCCCTCACGGCCCTCGACAACGTGATCGGCCCCTCGGGTCGCGTCTGGATGAGCGTCGCCTCCCGCACGCCCCTTTGAGCGTGCGGCGGCCGCGCGTGGCGCCGCGCGCTACCGCGCCCTCGACGCGCAGCGAACGCCCGTGCTGGCCCTGCCGAGCGCGCGCCCTTCGATGAGGTGGTCGATCGGCTGGATGAGCACCTGCGCGAGTACCGCCGCGCGCTGCTCGAAAGCGGGCACCCAACCCTCGAATTTCCAAGGATATTTCCCTTAACTTCGCAGCGGTAGGCTTGCCCCGCCCGCATTGGCATCAATCGGTTAGAGCGGTTCTCCAACGCGTCTGGTACGCGTTCAGCGACCTCACCCCCCAGCCCCCTCTCCATGAATGGAGAGGGGGAGCAATGAGCGAGAATTCAAGCGATCTCGTCCCACTCCGACCCCCTCTCCATTCATGGAG
>CAIOSS010000708.1 GCA_903860995.1 uncultured delta proteobacterium
CGGCACCCCTACCCCGGCCGCGACGACGTGCACTTCGACTGCCCCGGCTCCGACCGCCGCGCCGACTCCGTCCGCACCTTCCAGCGCCTCTGGAACGTCAACAACGCCGGCGACCCCATCGACGAGGACGGCGCCTACGGCCCGATGACCGCCGCCCGCGTGGCCCGCTCGCCCGCCGGGGGCTTCGCCCGCAACGGCTGCGCGCCGGCGCCCCCCGTCACCCCCGCCTACGCCGCGACCCTGGTGACCGTGAGCTGCCCCCGCGAGGCCACCTCGGGCGAGCGCCCGGTGGCCTACGTCGAGTACCGCAACACGGGCACCGCGACCTGGGACACCGCCCGCACCCGCCTCGGCACCACCGGGCCGCGCGATCACCGCGGGGTCTTCTACGACGCCGTCACCTGGGTGAGCGCGACGCGGCCGTCCAACGTCGACCGGGCCACGGCCAACGGCGCGGCGGGGCGCTTCTCCTTCGTGCTGGCGATCCCCGAGGTGAGCGCCGACACCACCCTGAGCGAGACCTACGGGCTGGTGCAGGAGGGCGTGACCTGGTTCGGCCCCGCGGACGACGCCGTGCGCTGCGCGGTGCGGGTGCACCCGAGGGCGAGCGACGCGGGGACGCCCGACGTCGGCGTGGCGGACGTCGGCTCGACCGAAGACGCGATGACAGACGATGTCGCCATGGTCGACGCCGGCAGCGACGACGCCGGGTGGACCGACGCGGGCCCCGCCGAGGAGGGCTACGTCAACGAGGGCGGCGACGGCGGCGACGCCGACCCGATGGGCGACATGGACGCCGGCTGCCAGTGCCACACCGGGACCGCCGCGAAGCCGCCGGGCGGGGCGATGGCGCTGCTGCTCGGGGCGCTGGTGCTGGCCTGGCGCAAGCGCCGCGAGCGGGCGTAGCGGGCGCTCAGCCCGGCGACGGCAGATCGCAGATTCGCGCCGCGTTGCACGCGAGGCCCATGCAGCAGTCGCTGTCGCGCTCGCACATCTGGCCCCGGGGGCGGCACGCGGCCATCGGGGGGGAGCACACCCGCGCGCCCGTCGAGTCGGGCTCGCAGGCGCCGGTGCAGCAGTCGGCGCCGGTCTGGCAGCCGCGGCCTGAGGGGCGGCACGGCGCCGGGGTCCAGTAGGGGGAGAGCGAGTTCACGCGCTCCTGGCCGGAGAGGTAGAAGCCCACCTGGGAGGGGTCGGTGGTGCCGTCGGGGCGGCGATTGATCGCCGCGACCCAGATCTGCTTGAGGCCGCGGGTGCCCGCGAGGGTGTTGCCGTAGGCGCGCTGCGTGGTGAAGAGCAGCCAGAAGTAACCGCCCGAGTCGAAGGGCGAGAAGATCGGCCGCCAGGTGTCCGAGCCGTTGCCCCCGGCGCCCGCCCGCAGCAGCGCCACCGCCGTGCCGCCGTCGCGCGGGACCATCCAGAGGTTGCCGCGCACGCCGCTGCCCATCATCGCCACGCCCGAGCGCCGGGAGTCGCCGTGCTGGAAGGCGATCCAGCGGCTGTCGGGCGTCCAGGTGGGGTGCCAGTCGACCACGCCGTCGGGGGTGCTCGTCGCCTGGTGGATGACCCGCGTCGGGCCGAAGCGGTCGGCGCCCATCGCGACCGTGACGGCGAGGTGGTTCATGCGGTTGGTGTACGCGATGGCGGTGCCGTCGGGCGACCACTCGGGGTCGAAGCCGTCGCCGGCCTGGCCGACGGCGGTGACCTCGCGCCCGGTGGTGGTGTCGATGAGCGAGAAGGGGTTGGGGGTGGGGTTGGCGCCGCAGTCGCCGCTCACCAGCCGCGTCCCGTCGGCGTTGAAGGAGGTGCAGCGGCGCACGCTGTATCGCTGCCGGGCGACGGTCGGCGCGGGCATGGCCGTGAGGTCGCGGGAGAGGTCGTAGAGCGCGAGGTCTTCCCCGGAGCCTTCGAGGAAGCCCGCGAGGCGCTGGCCGTCGCGCGACACGGAGTGGCACCCGATGCAGGTGTCGCCGGGGTTGGGGAGGAAGTTGGTCACCCGCGCGGC
>CAIOSS010000709.1 GCA_903860995.1 uncultured delta proteobacterium
CCGCCGGCCTGCGCCGCGACCGCTGCGACGTGATGGAAGCCTGGATCCTGCCGCCGCCGTAGCCCGGAGGCCCCCTCAGGGCGCGAGGCTCACCGTACCTCGCGTGTTGTCCCGCACGAAGTCCGACAGCAGCCCCGGCACCGGGTTGCGCGTCCCGTCGTCGGCCCCCGTCAGCGGGTCGAGGTGCGTCATCCCGGGCACCAGCAGCGCGCGGAAGCCACGCTCGCTCATGCGATCGGCGCCCGCCGCGGGCAGGTCGGTGCCCACCGTAGGGGCCACGCGCGCGCGCATCCCCTCGAAGGCGTTCGCCCTGCCCACGAGCCCCGCCGCGATGGCCAGCACCGGCACGTCGACCGCCGCGCCGTGGATCGCACGAACGCCCTCGCGCACCTGCCAGCTGTCCGCCGTGAGGCGCAGGTCGCCCACGATCGAGGCATCGAGCGAGAGGCGCGTGGGGAAGTACCACTCGCCGAAGTTGCTCGGGGTCGTCGCCCAGGCCGCGGCGGCGTTGGACACTGGGGTGAACTCCGGCGGGGTGCTCGCGGGCGCGTCGGTCCACGCGTAGGTCTCGGTGCGGCCGCCGGGGACCGTGAGCTGCTCGGTGGGCGCGAAGGGGTTGGCCACCATGCGCAGCGGCCCTCCCGTGGGCCGGCCGATGGACATGCGCGCGAAGGCCAGCGGGCACGACGTGTCGTCGAAGGCGAGGCCCATCGCCGCGGCGTTGGTGAGCGGCGGCACCACCGTCAGGCTGAAGAGCAGGCGCAGCACGCGGTCGCGGCTGGGGTCGGTGACCACCGCCGTAGGCGCGAGGGCCGCGCGGCGGGCGACGATCTCCGAGGTGGCCAGGGCACCGACGCCGAGGATGGGGAGCGACGTGAAGTACGGCCCCGAGCGACGCAGCGCCTCGACACCGGCGGTCGGTCCGAAGGGGCCGCCCGTCGAGCCCGCGCGCCACGATGCCTCGCTCGCGGCGGTGCCGCTCGCCACGCCGTCGACCACCACGAGGCCCGCGAGCGTGCGGTACCCGGCGGCGCCACCGAAGTCCCACGCCGCGTAGGACTCGACGATGGTCGCTCCGAGCGAGTGGCCCATCAGCACCACGTGCTCGCGGGGCTGCGGCACCCGCGCGATCACCGCGCGGAGGTCGTTGAGCGTCGTCGCGAGGCCCCACTCGCTCATGAAAGAGAGCGTCGGGTCGTTGGCCATGCGGTAGCCGCCGAAGGTCGCGCCGCCGATGGTGACCGACTGGTCGTTGTAGAAGCCCGCGGCCACCTCGGGGTCGCCGAGGCGGTCGGCGGCGTTCATCCCGCGGAGGTCTTCGAGCAGGTTGGCGCGGCGGTCGATGACCCACACCTCGACGGGCGCGCCCGCCACGCTCGCCCGCTTCACCAGCGCCCGCGCCAGCGGATCGAAGGACCCTGCCCCGCCGAGGAAGCCCGGCATCGCGACCACGACCGCGCGCACCGCCGCGGCGGGCGTGACGTCGGCGCGGTAGCGCAGCACCGGCACACGATTGAACATCACCGGGGTGACCGCCATGGTCGTCGGGTTGGGCGGCGGCGTCGGGGCGTCGACGAAGAAGCGCTCGCGGCGCACCCCGGCCTCGGCGACGACGCTCTCGGCCACCGGCAGGTCGGGGATGTCTCGCACCTTGGGGACGACCGGCGCATCGAC
>CAIOSS010000710.1 GCA_903860995.1 uncultured delta proteobacterium
ACACGTCGTCGGGCGACGTGGATGGCTCGGTTCCAGCGCGCGGGGCGTCGAGGTTGAGCGACTCGACCAGGATGAGCTTCTTGTCCGCCCCGGTGTCGAGCACGGACCCGAGGATGGGGCGCACCTGCTTGCTGATGAGCAGAGCGCTCGCGCCCGACGACGTGACGATGTGCTCGACGTTCTTGACGTAGCTCTCGACCTTGCCGAGCGCGACGGGGGGATACATCGGGACGGGGATGATCCCGCCGAGAGTGGCCGCGAGGAAGGTGAGGACGAAGTCCTCGGGCACCGGGATGACCATCGCGAGCCGGTCGCCCTTGCGCAGGCCCTCGGCGTGGAGGGCCGCGAGGCGGGCGCGGGCGGCGTCGAGGAGCTGGATCCAGTCGTAGCGCTTGTCGGGGGCGCGGGGGTCAGCGAAGGTGAAGCCCCCGCGGTCGCCGCGAAGCGCGGCGGCGTCGCGGATCGCGTCCGCCACCGTGGTGGACCATTCTTGTTCGCTCATCGGGGTTTCGTGTCCTATGGAAATGATCTGAGGTTGTCGGATGAAGATCGACGCAAGGGCCCGATCGGCGCGGGACCATACTGATGCCCCCGTCGGCTGTCACCGTGCGAATCCCGCTGCCCACGCGGCCTTCTGCGCTGCGTCGGCCGCTTCGCACTTCGCCCTGGCGCTCGCCCTGCTGGGCTGCAACCGCGCCCCCCCGCGGGCCCGGCCCTCGACTCTGGTCGACCGGGGCCCGGTCGCCTCGCCCACGGTCGCGCCGATTGCCCCGCCCTCGTTGGTGCCCCGCGGCGCCCTGGTGCTCCCGGCGCCGTTCCACACGCCCTCGGCGCGCAATCCCGCGGAGCTCATCGATCGCCCCGTGGGCGCCGTGCCCATGGTGGGCGCCGGGCTGACGGCCAGCGTGTGGGCGAAGGGATTCCAGTTCGCTCGCGCACTCGGCCTCGGCCCCGATGGGTCGGTCTTCGTGAGCGAGGCGGACGGCGGGCGCGTGACCGTGCTCCGCGACGACGACCGCGACGGCGTGGCCGACGAGCGCCGGGAGATCTTCGCACGCGGCCTCGACCTGCCCTTCGGCCTCGCGTTTCATCCTTCGGGCTGGCTCTACGTGGGCTGCACGAGCCAGCTGGTGCGCTTCCGTGTCCCCGCCGGGCAGCATGCGCCCGAGGGCGGTCCGCAGCGGGTGCTCGCGCTCCCCGGACGCGGCTACAACCAGCACTGGACCCGCAGCGTCGCGCTCAGCGCCGACGGCACGCAGGTCTTCGTCGGCGTCGGCAGCGAGACCAACCACGACGTCGAGGCCGACCCCCGGCGCGCCGCGATCACCGTCGCGGCCCTCGACGGCGGCGGCGCGAGACAGCTCGCGCGGGGCCTGCGCAACCCGGTCGGCCTCGCGGTGCACCCCACGAGCGGCGCGCTCTTCGCCGTGGTCAACGAGCGCGATGAGCTCGGCGACGACCTCGCCCCGGACTTCCTCACGGGCGTGCGCGACGGCGCGTTCTACGGCTGGCCCTTCGCGTACTGGGGCTCGCACGAAGATCCGCGGCGCGCTGGAGAGCGCCCCGACCTCGTGGCCAGCAGCGTCGTCCCCGACCTCTCCCTGGGCGCGCACTCGGCCCCGGTCGCGATCATGTTCCCGGCGCACGCGGCGGTGGGGGTCCCGCGTGGCGATGCGCTCGTGAGCCTCCACGGCTCGTGGAACCGCGCCGTCCGCGTCGGCTACAAAGTGGTTCGGGTGCACTTCCGCGACGGGCGTCCCACCGGGGAG
>CAIOSS010000711.1 GCA_903860995.1 uncultured delta proteobacterium
CCACTGCATCCCGACGTACATGCTCGCGTCGGGGCTCATCACCGCGGGGCTCAGCTGGTGGCAGGCGCTGCTCACCATCCTCCTGGGCAACCTCATCGTCCTCGTCCCGATCCTTCTCAACTCCCACCCCGGCACCCGCTACGGAATACCCTTCCCGGTATTCGCCCGCGCCGCCTACGGGGTCTTCGGCTCCAACTTCCCCGCCGTGCTCCGGGCCATCGTCGCGTGCGGCTGGTTCGGCATCCAGTGCTGGATCGGCGGCAAGGCCCTGCACACCTTCATGCAGGCCATGTGGCCCGCCTGGAGCACCCTCCTCGGCGGCCACGTCGGGGGCTTCGCGCCCACCCAGTGGCTCTCCTTCGGGCTCTTCTGGGGCATCAACGTCTTCGTGATCTTCCGCGGCATGGAGCTCGTGCGGAAGCTCGAGGACTGGGCCGCGCCCTTCGTCCTCGTCATGACCGCCGCGCTCGTCTGGTGGGCCATCGACCGCGCCCACGGCCTCGGCCCCATCCTCGCGCAGAACAGCCATTTCCACGGCCGCGGGAGCTTCATGAGCGTGTTCATCCCGTCGCTGACGGCGATGATCGGGTTCTGGGCCACGCTCTCCCTCAACATGCCCGACTTCACCCGCTACGGGCGCTCGCAGCGGGACCAGTTCGTGGGCCAGGTCGTGGCGCTCCCCACCACCATGACCCTCTTCGCGGCCATGGGGGTGCTCATCACCAGCGCCTCGCAGGTGATCTACGGCGTCCAGATCTGGGACCCGATGGACCTCGCCGCCCGCTTCGAGTCGCGCGCCATGGTGGCCGTCGGGATGTTCACCGTGGTGATCGCCACCCTGGCCGTGAACATCGCCGCCAACGTGGTCTCCCCCGCCAACGACTTCGCCAACGCCTTTCCGAGGTGGATCAACTTCCGCCGCGGCGGGCTGCTCACCGGCATCATCGGCGTGGCGATGTGCCCGTGGAAGCTCCTCGCCGACCCGTCGGGCTACATCTTCAAGTGGCTGCTCGGGTACTCCGGCGGCCTCGGCGCCATCGCGGGCGTGCTCATCGCGGACTACTGGTTCCTGAAGCGCCGCGAGCTCAACCTGGCGGACCTCTACCGCCCCGACGGGCGCTACAACTACGGCGACCGCCTCGGCACCAACTGGATCGCCGTGGGCGCCACCGCCCTGGGCTGCGCGCTCGCCTGGGCGGGGGCCTTCGTCCCGGCCCTGCACGCCCTCTACGACTACGCGTGGTTCGTCGGGGCCTTCGTCGCCGCGGGCGCCTACGTCGCCGGGATGAAGCTCGTCGGCGACCGCAGCACCCGCACGATGTAACCCCCGCTCAGATCATCTCGTGCGGCATCAGGTCGCGCGGCGAGCGGTACATGTGCATCGGCGAGTAGTGCACCAGGTTGGAGACCCGCGACGTGTAGAGGCACGCGTAGTGCTCCACCTGGTCGCCGAAGGAGCTCAGCTCCACCCCCTGCTTGAACAGCGACCCCCAGTACGGGTGGAACACCTCCTGGGTGCGCCGGGCCATCTCCCGCGCCCGCGCCTCCTCGGTGCGCAGCGCGGCCTTGAGCCCGTCCACCGCCCGCCGCGACTCCTCCGCCGCCGCCGCTCGCGCGCCGCTGCCCTCGGCGTCGTCCTTCGCCCCCTTGCGGGTGAGCGCGCGATACCTGCCCTGGTAATACCGCAGCTCGTCCTCCAGGCGCTCGCGGCGGCGCGCCAGCGAGTCGATCGCCGCCACGTCGTCCTGCGTGCGCGCCATGGCCTCCAGCTCCCACTCCATCTCCTGCACCACCAGCACGGTGCGCCAGGAAG
Source organism: uncultured delta proteobacterium (assembly GCA_903860995.1). Taxonomy (GTDB): domain Bacteria; phylum Myxococcota_A; class Polyangia; order Polyangiales; genus SCUS01. The sequence goes on from CAIOSS010000711.1 coordinate 1,814, forward strand.
AGTCCTTCTTGCTGCGCAGGATGTCGCCGAAGATGTGGTCGCCCACGTACAGGATCGCGTCGCCGTACGCGCGGATCATCCGCTCGAAGTCCTTGAGGTTGCCCTGCTCGTAGATGCGCCCGCGCTCCAGGGCGTACGCCGGGTTGGTGGTCTCCGTCGGGCCGTCGACGGTGCGCTCCAGGAAGGGGCGCTTCTCGGTGAAGAACGTGGGCTTGCCCGCGGCCACGCTCACCACGTCGAAGTACTGCCGCCACGAGGCGTACTCCGGCAGCGCCCCGTGGAGCAGGTGCTTCATCATCCGGTCGGTGTACGCCCAGCGCGAGTTGGTCAGCAGGAAGAGCTTCTTCCCCGCGGAGCGCAGCTTGTGCAGCGTCGAGGCCAGCATCGGGTCCTTGTCGACGAAGCGCGGGAGGTCGTTGGCGATGACGTCGACGATCGACCCGTCGCGGTGCGCCTCGTCGATGCACTCCCGGATGTCGTCGAAGAGCTGCTGGTAGTCGACGTGCACCCCGTAGGCGTCGAGCACGTCGACGGCGCCCGCGTACACCGCCGCCTCGGGCAGCGCGTAGAGGGTGTCGATCCAGTGGTAGCGCCCGCCGGTCACGCGCACCTTGCGGGTCTCGTAGAGGGCGTGGCGCACCTCGCGCTCGAGCTCCTTCATGCCGTGGTAGGCGCGGCCCACGTAGCGGTAGCGGTCCATCTTGAGGACGTGGCCGAGCTTCTTGTCGATGAGCAGGCCGCGGATGGCGAAGTTGGTGTCGAAGCGCGCCTCGGCCAGGAAGGGCGGATACCCCCGGTCGACGAGCTTCTTCACCGTCGCCTCGATGGAGAGCTTGTCGATCTCCTCCTGGCGGTAGATCGCCAGGGTGTAGTCCATGTCGAAGCCGATCCACTCGACGGACTCCATCCGCAGGCTGCGGTTGACGAACACCCGCTGGTTGGATCGCAGCGCCGCGAGGTGCAGCGCGGCCCCCGTCAGCTCGTCGGGCACGTTGGGGAGCTTCAGCTGCGGGTCGTCCATCGATCACCCTCTCCGTCGGCGGTCTCACCGACGCTTCACCCCTAACGGGGACTTGACGCTAGCGGCCGATCGGGTATCTCTCGCGGCCCCGCGCAGCGCTTCGCCTCGGTGATCCCGATCATCGTCCCGAAGCGCGCGACGCACAACGAAGTTGACCCTTCGCACCCCTCATACCGCCGACGAGACGACCATCATGGCCAAGAGCGACATTACCGGGACGCGGCGCAAGATCGCCAACAAGGTCTCGCACTCGAACATCAAGACCAAGCGCTGGCAGTTCCCCAACCTCCAGGAGCGCCGTCTGTTCGTCCCCGAGCTCGACCGTCACGTGCGCATCACGCTGAGCACCAGCGACCTCCGCACCGTCGACAAGATCGGCCTCGTCGCCTACGCCGCGCGCTACGGCCTCGACGTCAGCAAGCTCTAGAGACCACAGCGCCCCCCTCCCCGCCGCATCGACGGCGGAGGGAGGGCCCTCCGGTTCTCGCGGCCCCCTTCACCTGCCCCCCGCGGCCCCTCACTCCACCCGCACGGGCTCCGTCTTCCAGATCTCCCGCGCGTACTCACGGATCGTCCGGTCGGACGAGAAGCGCCCCATGCGCGCCACGTTGCGGATCGCCATGGCGGTCCAGCGGTCGGGGTCGCGCCACGCGTCCTCGACGGCCACCTGGCAGTCGACGTACGCGCGGTAGTCGGCCAGCACCATGTACGGGTCGTGGTCGAGCAGGTGGTCGACGAGGGGGTGGAAGAGCCCCGGCTCGCCGACGGAGAAGTGCCCCGTGCGCACGAGGTCGAGCACCGCGCGCAGCTCCTCGTCGGACTCGTAGAAGTCCCGCGGGCGGTACGACCCGTGGGCCCTCACGGCGACCTCGTCGGCGGTGAGCCCGAACAGGAAGAAGTTGTCCGCCCCGACGGCCTCGCGGATCTCCACGTTGGCCCCGTCGAGGGTGCCGATGGTGAGCGCGCCGTTGAGGGCGAACTTCATGTTCCCGGTCCCGGAGGCCTCCTTGCCCGCGGTGGAGATCTGCTCGGAGAGGTCGGCCGCGGGCAGGATGCGCTCGGCCAGCGACACGCTGTAGATGGGCGCGAAGAGCACCTTCATCCCGTCGACGTCGTGGTCGTGGTTGACCACCTCCGCCACGGCGTTGATGAAGCGGATGATCAGCTTGGCCGCCCGGTACGCCGGCGCCGCCTTGCCGCCGAAGAGGAAGAAGCGCGGCACCGTCATCGCCCGCCGGTCGCGCTTCGCCCGGAGGTACACCGCCACGATGTGCAGCGCGTTGAGCAGCTGCCGCTTGTACTCGTGGATGCGCTTGATCTGCACGTCGAAGAGGCAGTCCGTCGAGACGCTGAGCTGCGCGTGGTCGCGCAGCCACGCCTGCAGGTCGCGCTTGTTCTCCAGCTTGATGGCGGCGAAGCGCTCGCGCACCGAGGCGTCGTCGGCGAAGCGCGCGAAGCCGTCCAGGCGGTCGAGGTCCGTCGCCCACCCCGGGCCGATGCAGTCGGTGATGAGCGCCGAGAGCCGCGGGTTGCACGAGAGCAGCCAGCGCCGGGGGGTGACCCCGTTGGTCTTGTTGGTGAAGCGCTCGGGCCACAGCTCGGCGAAGTCGGGCAGCACGTCGCGCTTGAGCAGCTCGGTGTGCAGCGCCGCGACGCCGTTGATCTTGTGCGAGCCCACCACCGCGAGGTGCGCCATGCGCAGGTGCTTCTCGCCGCCCTCCTCGATGAGGGACATGCGGGCGACCCGGGCGCCGTCGTTGGGCCAGCGGTTCATCACCTGCCGCAGGAAGCGCGCGTTGATCTCGTAGATGATCTGCAGGTGCCGCGGGAGCAGCCGCTCGAAGAGGTGCACCGGCCAGCGCTCGAGCGCCTCGGCCAGCAGCGTGTGGTTGGTGTAGCCCATCACCGCGACGGTGGTCTCCCACGCGGGCTCCCAGGACACCCCGTGCACGTCCATGAGCACGCGCATGAGCTCGGCCACGGCGATGGCCGGGTGCGTGTCGTTGAGCTGGATGGCCACCTTCGCGGCGAAGGCCGTGAAATCGGCGTGGGTCTTGAGGTAACGACGCACGATGTCGGAGATGGCGCAGGCGACGAAGAAGTACTGCTGGCGCAGGCGCAGCTCGCGCCCGGCCCAGGTGCTGTCCGAGGGGTAGAGCACCTTGGAGATGGTCTCCGAGACGCTCTTCTCCTCGACGGCGCGCACGTAGTCGCCCTGGTTGAACGACCCGAGGTCGAACTCCTCGCTGGCCCGGGCGCGCCACAGCCGCAGGGTGTTGACGTTCTGCGTGCCGAAGCCCGCGATGGGCGTGTCGTACGGCACGCCGATGACCTTCACCCCGGGCACCCAGCGCACCCGCCAGTGCCCCTGGTGGTCGAGAAACTCCTCGGTGTGCCCGTGAAACCCGACGGACACGGTGTACTCCGGGCGCACGATCTCCCACGGGTTGCCGAAGCGCAGCCACTCGTCGGGGCGCTCGACCTGCCAGCCGTTCTCCATCCGCTGCTCGAAGATGCCGAACTCGTAGCGGATGCCGTAGCCGTGCGCGGGGTAGCCCAGCGTGGCGAGGGAATCGAGAAAGCACGCCGCCAGCCGCCCGAGGCCGCCGTTGCCGAGACCCGCGTCGGGCTCCTGCTCCAGCAGGTCGGTGAGGTCGAGCCCGAGCTCGGCGAGCACGGCGCGGAAGTCGTCGTAGATGCCCGCCGCCTGGAGGTTGTTGCGCAGCGTGCGCCCCAGGAGAAACTCCGCGGAGAGGTAGTACACCCGCCGGGCGTCGGCCTCGAGGCAGGCCCGGGAGGTCTTCATCCAGCGCTGCACCAGGCGGTCGCGCACGGCCAGCGCCAGGGCCATGTACCGGTCGTGCACCGTCGCCGAGTCGGGGTGCTTCCCCTGGGAGAACTGCACGTGGTCGAGGAACGCGCGGCTCAGCGCCTCGGGGTACACCCCCGTGCGGTCGTCCTCCACCACCACCCGGACATTCTCGTCGCTCGTGTTCATCGCTGGCGCCTCGGCTGGGGTTCGGACTGGGATGAAACTCCATGCCGGGGGTGAGGGCCGACAGAAAAATTCTATCCCCCACAAACTCTCCCCGGGTTTGTTATGAATCGGGCGCGGGTCGACGGCGTAGTGATGGGTCGCGAAGGCCCGCTCGATGTGCAAGCGGCCTCGCGCAACGCTCTACGGATCGCAGGAGTACAAAACGACGATGAACAACAAGATGCTCAGTGTGGTGGGTCTCCTCGGCGCGCTCGCGGTCTCCGGCTACGGCAGCCAGGTGACCGCCCAGGGCGCTCTCCAGATCGGTGGCCGCACGGCGAACTTCGGTCGCCGCAACGTCGCCCCGGGCTTCGTGCCCGACCCGATCAACGTCGCCATCACCTCCGGTGGAAGCATCGACGCCAGCAACCTCGGCCTCGGCGCCGGCTGCCGCGGCTTCGTCACCCGCCAGCCCGATCACATCATCAACCTCACCGGCACCTCGGCCAACCTGCGCCTCTACGTGACGGCGCCGGGCGACACCACCCTACTGGTCAACACCGCAGGCGGCAGCTGGGTCTGCAACGACGACTCCTACGGCGGCACCAACCCGACCGTCGACATCCCCAACGCCCGCGCCGGCCAGTACGACGTCTGGGTGGGCTCCTACCGCTCGGGCGAGCAGATCCGCGGCGCGCTCCACATCACCGAGCTCTCCAGCATGCACCCGTGATCACACCCGTCGCGGTCACTCCGCGACCGGCTTGACCCCGATCGCCTCGCCCCCGCCCTTCGCCTCGTTCGCCCGCTGCACATCCTCGGCGTCTTCGTAGCCCGCGGCCCTGGTCGCGAGGTAGCCCAGCGCCACGCCCGTCAGCCCAAGGTCGTCGAGCCACCCGAGGATGGGGATGACGTCGGGGATGATGTCCGCCGGCATCACGATGTACAGCACCGCGAGCAGCGCGAGGCCCTTCGGGAGCTTCGGGGCGTTGGGGTCGCGCAGGAAGCGCCACAGCCGCCGCGGCGAGGTGATCAGCGCCATCACGCCACGCTGGCTGCGGGTGAGGTTGCTCGGGGTCGCGGGCTTGGTCATGGAGGGCAGTGATAGCCACCGCGGGGGCGACGGGCAACGACGGCGCGAGGTGCGCTACGTTCCACGGCCATGCTCGACGTGACCCTGGTGCCGTGCCTCTCGGACAACTACGCGTACGTGCTGCGCGACCCCGCCACGGGCGAGTGCGCCGTGGTCGACCCCTCGGAGGCCGGGCCCGTGCTCGCGGCGCTCGCGGCGATGGGCGCGCGGCCGACGATGGTGCTCAACACGCACCACCACTTCGACCACGTCGGCGGCAACGAGGCCCTCGCCGGGGCCTTCCCGGGGCTGCGGGTGGTGGCGCACGCGAGCGACCAGGGCCGCGTGCCGGGGCAGACCGAGGCCGTGAGCGACGGCGACCGGGTCACCCTCGGGGCCACGGCGCTGCGGGTGCTGCACGTGCCGGGGCACACCCTCGGCGCGGTGACCTACGCGACCGACGACGCGGCCTTCACGGGCGACACCCTCTTCCTCGGCGGCTGCGGGCGTCTCTTCGAGGGCGACCCCGCGATGATGTACGCGTCGCTCCGGCGCATCGCCGACACGCTCGACCCGGCGACGCGCATCTACTGCGGCCACGAGTACACCGCCAACAACCTCCGCTTCGTGGCCTCGCTCGACCCCCGCGACGGCGAGGTGGCCGACGCGCTGGCCGACGCCGAGCGCCTGCGCGCGAGCGAGCAGCCCACGGTGCCGAAGAGCCTGCGCGACGAGCTGCGGCTCAACCCCTTCCTGCGCTGCGACGAGCCCGCGCTGGCCGCGGCGCTGGGGGTGACGGGCGACCCGGTGGCGGTCTTCACGGCGCTGCGCGAGCGGCGCAACAGCTGGTAGGGTCGGCGCGGTGAGCCCCCGCGTACTGCACCCCAACACCCGCGCGCTCATCCACCGCCTGCGCGGCTCGCTGCCCGCCGCGGAGCCGGCGCCCGCGGCGCCCGCGGTGCCCGCGGTGGCGGCGGTGACCCCGGAGCCCTTCAAGCTCACGCCCTATCAGCCCAAGCCCTCCAAGGTTTACAAGGCCGCGTATGTGAAGGCCCCGTCGCCGCAGGTGGCCTTCGGCTTCGCGGCCCCGCCCGACCTCTCGGATTTCATCGTGCTCGACACCGAGACCACGGGCATCGCCGTCGGCTCGCGGCTGGTCGAGGTCGCCGCGCTGCACGTGAAGAACGGCGTGGTGGTGCGGCAGTTTCAGTCGCTGGTGAACCCGGAGATGCACATCCCGTCGATCGTGGAGGGGGTGCACGGCATCTCCGACGCGATGGTGGCCGGGGCCCCGAAGGCGACGCCGGTGCTGGCGGGCTTCGCGAAGTTCGTCGCGGGCCACACGCTGGTGGCGCACAACGCGAG
>CAIOSS010000712.1 GCA_903860995.1 uncultured delta proteobacterium
GGGCACCCCCGCGGCCCGCGCCGCGACGGCCGCGAGGCTGCGCGCGGCGGGCCGGGCGGTGGCCGAGTGCGACCCGGTCGACGACGCCACCGTGGCCGCGCTGGTCGCGTGGGAGGGATACGCCGAGGTGCTGCGCCCGGACGGCGGTTGACGCGAGGGAGCCGCGGGTGCGATCGATCCCCGCGATGAACGACGCGCGAGGCAGGGCGGTGGCATGCAGGCGGTGATCCTCGCGGGCGGCCGCGGCCGGCGGCTGGCGCCCTTCACGGCCGCCTTCCCGAAGCCGCTCGTCCCGGTGGGCGACCGGGCGGTGCTGGAGGTGCTCATCCGTCGGCTCGTCGCCGCGGGCGTCACGGAGATCGTGCTCTCCGTCGACCACCTCGCCGAGCTCATCATGGCCTACGTCGAGGGCCATCCCTCGCTGCGCTCGCTCGCGACCTACCGCTTCGTGCGCGACGCGCGGCCGGGCGGCACGGCAGGCCCGCTCAAGCGCATCACCGGGCTCGCGCCGACCTTCCTCGTGTGCAACGGCGACCTCCTCACCGAGCTCGACCTCGGGGCCCTGGTGGCCCACCACCGCGCGCAGGGCGCGGCCCTCACCGTGGCGGTGCACCGCAAGCCGGTGAAGCTCTCCCTCGGCGTGCTCGACATCGACGCCGCGGGGCACATCACGCGCTACACGGAGAAGCCGGAGTTCCGCTACGACGTCTCGATGGGCGTGTACGTCTATGACGCGCGGGCGCTCGGGTACATCACCGAGGGCGAGTACCTCGACTTCCCCGACCTGGTGGCGCGGCTCATCGCGGCGGGCGAGACCGTGGCGGCCTTCCGCACCGACGCGTACTGGCTCGACATCGGCAACCCGGACGACTACGCGAGGGCCCAGGAAGACGCCGCCGCGGGCCGCGGTCCGGCCGCCGTACTGGAGGACCGATGAACTGGAAGGTTCCGCTGACGGACGTGACGCTGGGCGAGGAGGAGGCGCTCGCGGCCGCCGACGTGGTGCGCTCGGGCTGGCTGTCGCAGGGTGAGCGCGTGGCGGCCTTCGAGGCCGACTTCGCGGCGATGGTGGGCGTCCCCCACGCGATCGCGGTGAGCAACTGCACCGTCGGGCTGGAGGTCGCCTACTCCGCCGTGGGGGTGGGGCCCGGCGACGAGGTGGTGATGCCCGCGCTCACCTTCGTGGCCACCGCCAACGCCGCGCGCTGCCTCGGGGCGACGGTGGTCTTCGCCGACATCACCAGCGACGACGACCTCTGCGTCGACCCGGCCGACCTGCTCGCGAAGGTCACCGCGAAGACGCGTGCGGTGGTGCTCGTGCACTACGCGGGCTTCGCCGCAGACGTCGCGGCGGTGCGCGCGGGCCTCGCCGCCCTCGGGCGCCCGGACGTCGCCGTCGTCGAGGACTGCGCCCACGCCCCCGCGGCCGGGTCGCGCGAGGGAGACGCGCGGTGCGGGGCGCTCGGCGACGTGGCGGCGTTCTCGTTCTTCAGCAACAAGAACATGACCACCGGCGAGGGGGGCATGCTCACCACCCGCAGCGCGGAGCACGACCGCGCGCTGCGGCTGCTGCGCGCCCACGGCATGACCACCACGACCTGGGACCGTCACCGCGGCCACGCCTTCACCTACGACGTGGTGCGGGTGGCGACCAACGCGCGCATGGACGAGATCCGCGCGGCCATCGGGCGCATCCAGCTCGGGCGCCTCGCGGAGGCCAA
>CAIOSS010000713.1 GCA_903860995.1 uncultured delta proteobacterium
ACCCGGCTGCCATCCTTGCGAATGTAGGTCAGCTCGTAGATGTCCTCGATGCCGCGCGAGGCCTTGAAGACCAGCGCCTCGAAGCCCGGCGTGATCGGCGTCCCGAGCTCGGTGCTCAGCGCCGTGGCGCGCGCGATCACCTCTCGCGGATCGGAGATGTCCGCGGGCGTGATGGTGTTCATCACCTCGACGGCCGCGTAGCCCAGCATCCGCTCGGCGCCGACGTTGAAGATCTGGATGACCCCTCTGGCGTCGGTGGCAATGCAGGAGAAGTTGGCGCTGTTGAAGATGGCGCTTTGCAGCGCCCCGGCCTTCAAGAGCAGCTCATCGGCCTGTCGGCGAGCGGTCGGGTCGGTGCTAGTCAAAATACGCCGACGGCGGCGTAGTGCGGACGACGGTGGAGGCGCGGCCGCGAAGCCCGGACGGATATCGGCGCAGCATGATCGAGAGGACCTCGCGACCAGCATCGCACGGGCGCCCACCCCGCGCTAAGGCCGCTCGGGCGATCAACGGGGCCGTTTCTTGACCGCTCCCATCCCGATCCGCTAGCGCCCGTCAGACCTGTGGTGACCTCGTCGGCGATCGCGTGGAAGTCGTCGGTTCTCCTGGGCGCCGTCGCGGCGCTGCACCTCGCGCTCACCGCCCCTTCGCGCAGCACGCTCGCGCCGGACGCCCGCGCCCGGCTCGCGCGCGCCGTGGCCGCCAGCACGCACCTCGCCGTCACCGCCGACGACCTCCTCTTCGAGCGCACCCGCGCGGTGTCCCTCCGCGACGCCGTGCTCGGCCGCGCCGTGTGGTTCACCGGGCGCGAGCGCCCCGGCGCGCCGCGGGACGTGTACCGCGCGGAGATCCGGCTCACCCCCGACGGGACGCTGCTCGGCCTGCGCGCGCTCGCCAACCTCACCCGCAGCCCCCTCGGCGACGACGGCCCCATGGTGCCCGAGGCGGGCCTCTCGCCCGAGAGCCCGCGGCGCATCGCGGTCCCCTTGCGCGCCTTCGGCCAGGTGCAGTCGGCCTTCGTGCTCGACCCCGCCGGCGACGCCGCCACCGCCGCGCGCCTTCGCCGCGAGCTCACCAACGCGCTCGAGACCGGCTCCCGCGCGGGCGTCGCGCGCTACGACCTGCGCCTCGACCGGCCCGCCGCGCAGGTCACCCTCCGCTTCGCCTCGCACGACCGCGTGGAGCTCGACGCCGGCCCCCGCCGCTGGACCCTCGACCTCCCGACGCTGCGCACCGAGCCCGCCGAGGGGGCCACGCTCTCGCGCCAGCAGCGCGTCGACAAGCCCCTGGTCATCTGGGCCGTCGACACCGTGCGCTCGCTGCCCTTCGTGGGCCCCGCCCCCATCGCGTGGCTGGAGCAGCACGCCTTCGCCGCGCGCGACCAGCTGCACCGCCGCTGGTACCGCTGGTTCGGCCGCCGCGCGCCGCCCGCCACCGTCGCCGAGGCGCCCGCCGTCGACGAGGCCGGGCACCTCATCGCGAGCGAGCTCGGCGGCGCGCCGGACCCCACCTGGCCCCCCGCGGCCATCGCCCCGCCGCTCGGCGCGGCCGACCCGGGCGAGGGGCGCTGGGTGAACGCCACGCCCCCGTGGGTGCGCCACCTCGACGGAGCGCCGCCGGCCTTCTACCGCACCTTCGTGCGCCTCGACGACGAGCGGCCGTACACCCGCGTGCTGCTCGTCGCGATGGACATGCGCCAGCTCGAGCTCGGGATGCAGGCCGGCGTGGAAGACCCCGTCCCCCTCGTGGGGCCGCGCGGCGACGGGCGCATCCCGCGCACCCCGGGGCTGCTCCCGCGCGTGGTGGGCGCCTTCAACGGCGCCTTCAAGACCGAGCACGGCGCCTATGGGATGGCCGTCGACGGGCGGGTGCTGCTCCCGCCGCAGCCGGGCGCCGCCACGGTGGTCACCCTCGACGACGGGCGCATCGCGATGGGCTCGTGGGACTCGCTCCCCACGCTCCCCGCGGCGGTGCGCTCGCTCCGGCAGAACCTCGAGCCCCTCCTCGCCGACGGCGTCGAGAACCCCTCGCGCCGCGGCCTCTGGGGCTTCGTCCTCGGCGGCATCGAGAGCATGCCCACGGTGCGCTCGGGCCTCTGCGCTGACGACCGCGGTCACCTCTTCTACGCCTGGGGCGAGGAGACCACCGCGCGCCGCCTGGGCCGCGCGATGCGCCTCGCCGGGTGCTCCTACGGGATGCACCTCGACATGAACCCCACGCACGCCACCTTCCACTTCCTGCGCGTCGACGACGTGGCGCAGCGGCGCTTCCAGTACCGCACCCTCGACGACGCGATGCAGTCGCACGGCGACCGCTTCCTCTATTACACCCTCAAGGATTTCTTCTACCTCGCGACCCGCGTGCCCCTTCCGCCGCCGGTGCGCGGCGCCGCCTGGATGGCGCTCCGCCCGCAGCCCTCGCCCGCGTGGATGCCCGGCGTGACCACCCTGCGCCTGCCGCTCGCGCCGGGCCGCGAGGCCACGGTCGACGCCCTCGACGCCGCCCGCGTTCGCCTGCACCTGCGCGCCGGTCGCCGCGAGCCCTCGACCACCCTCGTCGCCGAGGACCGCACCTTCACCCCGTCGCCCGAGCGCCCGCTGCTGGGGGCGATCGAGCTCGGCACCGCGTCGTCGCTCGCCGCCCCGCGCGGGCTCTGCGTGGGCGGCCGGGTGCACCTGCCCTTCGTCGCGGGCGAGCACGCCGGGCACCTCGCGCTGCGCGACGGGCGCGTCACCGTCGAGGCCGGCGTGGAGGTCGGCGCCGACGTGCACGAGGCGCTTCAGGGGGTGCTGGTGCGCCGCGCGGGCGCCGCCACGACCTGGGACGACGGGGCGCTCTCGGCCCGGCAGGTGTGGGCGACCACCGCGGACGGTCGGCTGCTGATGGTGTCCGGGGCGATGTCTGCGGCCGAGCTCTCGGCGCTGCTGGGCGAGCTCGGCGCGGTCGACGCGCTGCTCTTCGAGCGCGCGGGCGGCGGCGCGCACTGGACCGGCGACGAGGGCGTGCGCGACGCGTGGCCCGAGAGCGCGGTGTTCATCGAGGGGGTCGCGGCGCCGTCGCCCGCGGTGCGGCTGGAGTCGTGGCTGCGCGGTCAGCGCGGGGGGTGACAGTCCCGCGGTGGAAGCGCTATAGCGGGACAGGCTTACGGAGGTATTTCGATGGCGACGCAGGTGAGTGAAGTCGATCAGCGGGTGGTCGAGATCCTGAAGGCGGCGGGCTACCCCTTCGTGCAGGAGGAGGGGCGCTGCCGGGTGGAGCGCGGGTCCACGGCGGTCTTCGTGTCGGCGCACGCGTGGCAAGACCGCTACACCATCATCGAGCTGGTGTGCCCGGTGCTCAACGGCGTCGACGTGAGCGAGGCGCTGCTCAAGCGCCTCAACGAGCTCAACGAGAAGCTCTATTTCGGCAAGGCGTACTGGCGCAACAAGGAGGTCTGGATCGCCCACAACCTGCTCGGCGACCACCTCGACAGCGACGAGCTCATCGCCTGCGTGGGGATGATGGCCGTGGTGGCCGACCACCTCGACGACGAGCTCAAGGCGCGCTTCGGCGGCCAGCGCTGGCGCGAGGCGAAGCCCTGAGCGGCCCGTGCGCCGCGCGGCCCTGGCTTTACTGATCGGCGTATTCTCGGGCTGTGGCGCGGGCACCGTCGACCCGCCGCTCGACGCGGGGCGCAGAGACACCGGGCCGCGGGTCGACCGGGGCGTGGCCGTCGACCGGGGCGCGACGACGGCGGACGACGACGGGGACGGGGTGTGCGACGCCACCGAGGCCTCGGCGGGCACCGACCCCGCGCGGGCGGACACCGACCGCGACGGTCTCACCGACCTGTACGAGCTGCGCTTCGGCACCGACCCGCTGAACTCGCGCGAGCCCGACGCGGCCGACCGGGTGCAGCTCCGCGAGGCGCCCTCGGAGGTGGTGGTGACCGGGCACTCGGTGGTGGTCGACGGCCAGGGCGGCGTCATCGCGGGCCTCTGGCAGGACCGCGGGGTGGGCGTCGACGAGCGCCTCGCGAGCGCGTGGGCGGCCTTCGACCTCGTCGCCGTGGGGGCCGACCCGGCGGGCGTGGTGCAGGAGTTCAGCGGGTCGCGCTTCGTGGGGGTGCTGGGCCGCACGCAGCTCTCGTGGCGGCTGACCACGCGCTCCCGCGGCGGCGCCTCCGACGGCGACGGGGGCGTGCTGCGCCTGGGCTGCCGGCGGGCCTACGAGCTGGTGCTGGCGGTGCGCGCCGAGGGGGCCGAGGTGCTGCGCTCGCGGCGGCTGACGCTCGACGTGCTCGGCGCCCAAGGGGGGACCGGGTCCTGGCCCGCCATCGACGACGAGGGCTTCTGCCAGGTGGCGCGCTGCCAGTAGGCGGCGGGGGCCTACGGGCAGCGCGAGGCGTCGACGCAGAGCGCGAAGCCGCCCGCGCGGGGCGACGTGCAGCAGCGCTGGCCGTCTTCGGTGCAGGCCGCGCAGGGGCAGGTCATGCAGGTGGTCTCGACGCGGGTGGAGCGGCACTCGCCGTCGATGCAGGTGTCGGCTGCGGAGCAGACGTCGCCGCAGTCGCCGCAGTGCAGGTTGCTTCGCGCGCGGTCGACGCAGTCGCGGCCGCAGTTGGTCATCGGCGAGCGGCAGTCGCCGGCGCCGACGCAGCGCCCGGCCAGGCACACCTGCTCGCCGGGGCAGCGGTTGTTGGCGCGGCCGCAGTGGTCGTGGTCGCTCTGCAGGTCGACGCACTCCATGCCCACGCGGGTGAGCCCCGGCCGGCACACGCAGCTGCCGCCCTGGCAGGCCTCGACGTCGGCGCACGCGCGCCCGATGCGGCCGCAGTTCTCGGGGTCGACCTGCGTCGCCACGCAGCGCCCGTCGCCGTCGGGCAGGGTGTTGTTGGGGCAGAGGCAGCGCCCGCCCGAGCAGACGCGACCCACCGCGCAGACGTTGCCGCAGGTGCCGCAGTGGGTCGGGTCGCTCTGCCGGTTGACGCAGCGCTCGCCGCACGCCGTGAGCCCGCTGGTGCACTGGCAGCTCCCCGCGGTGCAGGCCTCGCCGGTGGTGCAGCGCCGGCCGCACGCGCCGCAGTGCTCGCGGTCGCTGAGGGGATTGATGCACGCCGTCCCGCAGAGCAGCTGCGTCGCGAGGCAGCCGCACACGCCGGCGGCGCAGACCTGGCCGCGGGCGCACGCGCGGCCGCAGGCGCCGCAGTGGCTCTCGTCGGCGCGGAGGTCGACGCAGCGGCCGGCGCACGCCGTCTGGAGCGCGGTGCACGGGGGCTCGCAGACGCCGTCGACGCAGCGCATGGCACCCGCGCAGGCGGTGTTGCAGGCGCCGCAGTGGCGCAGGTCGCTGCGGAGGTCGAAGCACGCGGGGCCGCAGGCGCTCAGGCCCGGGGCGCACGCCACGCCGGTGTCGACGGGGGCAGGGACGTCGATGGGCGTGGGGACGTCAGGGAGGTCTTCGGGGAGCCCCAGGTCGGTCGGGGCGTCGTCTGTCGGGGCGTCGCCCGTGGGGCTGTCGTCGCCCAGGTCGGTGACCTCGACGGCGTCGCCCGGGGGAGCGTCCGTCGAAGGGGTGCCCTCGTCCGCGGACGTCCCGAGGTCGGTGGCTGTGCCGAGGTCGACCGCACTCGCATCGCGCGGTGGGAAGACCAGCAGCCGCGTCTCGTCGGGTGAGACCAGGACGCCGCAGCCGACGATCCATACACCCGACAGTAAAACCAGCGTTACGTGGCGTACCATCATGGTGCTGCGGAGTGTACACCACCCATCCGCTGCGTGATCGCCGACGGGCTCAACCCACGTGAGAGCGGTTCGCCACCGCGTCGGGTACGTGACCTCACCCCCAGCCCCCTCTCCATGAATGGAGAGGGGGTCGGAGTGGGACGAGATCGCTTGAATTCTCGCTCATTGCTCCCCCT
>CAIOSS010000714.1 GCA_903860995.1 uncultured delta proteobacterium
CCGGTGGGCCACGTGGGCGCCCGGCGCGATCGTGCTCGCGTCCGCGGTCGAGCTCCTCGTCACGTGGCGCTCGGAGAACCCGTCGATCGCGCGGGCCGCGGCGATGCGGGAGCCGGGCGCCATCGCGTGGCTGCGCGCGCAGCCCGAGGCCGGCCGGGTGGCGAGCGACCTGCGGCTCCTGCGGCGCTTTCACAACGCGGGGCTCACGTGGGGGTTCGAGGGCGCCGGGGGGTACCACTCGCTGCCTGTCTGGCGGTACCTGCACCTGCTCTGGATCGCCAACCAGCGGCGGCCCTATCCCGGTCGGACGCTGATGCACGACCTCGGATCGCACGGGCCGTGGCGGTACGCGTCGCCCATCGTCGACCTGCTGGGCGTCCGGTGGGTGATCGCGCCGCGGGGGCACACCCTCCGAGCGCGCGGCTTCGAGCGGGTCTTCGCGGGCGCCGACGGCGCCGACGTGTGGCGCAACCCCGACGCCTTCCCGCGCGCGTTCGTGGTGTTTCGCGCGCAACGGGTCCGCGGGGAGGCCGCGGCGGCAAGGGCGGTGGCCGACCCCACCTGGGACCCTGCTCGCGTGGCCATCGTCGAGGGGCCCACCCCGGGCGTCCCGGCACCCGACCTCGCCGCGCCGCCCCCCGCGCCGGTGCAACGGGCGCAGCGCAGCTCGGCGACCTCCTTCGACGTGTCGCTCCGGCTCGACGCACCGGGCGTCCTCGTGGTGTCCGAACCCTGGTACCCGGGGTGGCGGGTGCGCGTCGACGGAAGCCCGGCCGAGCTCCTCCGCGTCGACCTCGCGCTCCGCGGTGTCGCCCTCGGGCCCGGCGCCCACGCCGTGCGGATGGAGTTCGACTCCGCCCCGCTCCGCGTGGGCACCCGGCTCAGCGGGGCGGCGATCGTGCTCGCCGGGCTGCTCGCCGCGCTCCTCCGGTGGAGGTCTGCGCGGGCGACGACCCGGGGAGCCTGAGGGCCTCGAGGGGAAGTCCCCTCAGGGGAGCCCCCGGGCATGGTGCCTTGATGCGGGAACCCGGGAGAGCTCTTCCCCCGTTCGCCGACACCGGGCAGGGCATCGCGCTGGAGTTCAAGGCGCACGATGGAGAGGCCCGGCCCGAGGCCCCCGTGCACCCGCGTCGAGCCGCTGGAGCTGCTCGCGGTGGTCGCGACGCTCTCGCGCCGCGGCGGCGCCTCTAGCGCGCGTCCGGGCGACGATGCCGGAGGTTGAGCGGCGCGCCCCGCAGGGCTTCGGCCCCGCGCGGCACCACGAACTGGTCGAGGTTGAGGATCGCGAAGGGCGCCTCGCCCCGCGCCACGAGCTCGGCGTTGCGGCGCGCGACCACCTGCATGATCAGCGGAAAGGCCCGCACGCTCCACGGCCGGGTGTCGTGCATGAGCACCACGCCGCCGTGGGGGTGCTCCAGGAGCTCTTGTCGGAAGCGTGCGGTGACGGCCTCCGCGGAGGTGACCTCCCAGTCGTGGGTGTCGATCATCCAGTACGCGGGCGTGAGGTTGCGCGCGGCGACGGCGCCGAGGCTCCGCGGCGCGGTGAGCAGCCCGTAGGGGGCGCGCAGGAGCTCGGGGCGGCGGCCGGTGGCGCGCTCGACGAGGTCGCCGGTGCGGTCGATCTCGTAGGCGATCTGCGACGGCCGGAGGTTGCCCAGCACGACGTGGTGATAGGTGTGGTTGCCCAGCAGGTGGCCGCGGCGGGCGATCTCCCGGAGCAGGTTGCGCTGCGCCCGGTGATGGGGCTCGTCGCCGTCGATGCGGTGACCCACGACGAAGAAGGTCGCGCGGACGTGGTGGGCGTCGAGCAGGTCGAGCAGCCGCGGCGTCGTGGCGATCTCCGGCCCGTCGTCGAAGGTGAACGCGAGGCAGCGGCGGAAGCCCGGGGGGCAGCGCCCGTCGATGTGCTGGCCGCCGAGCAGCGAGCGGCGCGCCGGTGCGCGGCCGGGGGTGGCCTGCGCGGGCGCGACGGCGGTGAGGAGGGAGAGGAGGAGGCTTGCAGAGAGGCGGCGGAAGCTCACGGGGTGCAACGCTACGCGCTCACCCCGCGGGGCCGGGAGTTTCCGGCGGGTTCAGCTCAGAGAGCGGGCGGGATGACGCCGACCGTGAGGTAGTACGCCGGGATGGGCGTGCCCTCGGTCTCGCCCATCTCCGTGTACGGAGAGACGCAGACGGTGTAGGTGCCGGCGCTGACGCGCAGGAGGGCCGGGTTGGTGCGGCCGTCGAGGCGCGAGCAGAGCACGTCCATCGAGATGTCGTCGTTGGTCGCGATCGGGGCCGCGGTGCCGTCACGGTAGATGTTGATCACCGTGTCTTCGCCGTCGCCGAGGTCGCAGGTGCCCTGCGCGTCGGTGGTCTCGGCGAAGAGCGTGGCGCCCGCGGGGACGGTGACGGCGAAGCAGTCACGGTCGGTGCCAGGGGTGATCGCGCCGCGGAAGATGGTGGTCCGGGTGACCGCGGCCTGCGGGGCGGCGGGGGTGTTGTTGGGCTCGGCCTCCATCGTCGGGAGCGTGCAGTAACGGGCCGTCACCGGGGCGCCCGCGTCAGCGGAGACGCCCGCGTCGCCCGCGACCGCCGGGGTCGTCGCGAGGTTGGGGCAGAAGCCCATCATCGAGCAGGTGGCGGTGGGGCCGCAGGCCTCGCCCGGAGCGGCGGAGCGGCGGCAGATGCCGCGGGCGGCCATCGACGGGGTCGCGACCGAGCAGCTGAAGGCACCGTCGCAGAAGGGGGCGGCGGTGCGGCAGGCGGCGCCGGGGGCGGTGCCGTCGGCGGTGCAGACGCCCGAGTTCATCGCCGTGGCGCCGACGCAGAGGCTGCCCGCGGCGCAGACCTGGCCCTGCGGGCAGGGCATGCCGATGGCGATCGGCGCCGCCTCGCGGACGCTGAGCTCGTACGCGCCGGTGGCGGCGTTCTTGGAGTTGGCGCCCCAGCCGCCGACCACGATGAAGACCGTCTGGCCCATCATCAGCGGGGCCGTGGTGCGGGCGGTGGAGAGCAGGTTGCCCTGACCGATGTCATCGTTGCACGCCAGCGGGCGCGCGTTGGCCGAGCAGGTGCCCAGGATCGCGACCACCGTGTCGAACTCGTCGGTGCCCGGGTTGGCGGTGGAGGCCGTGAGCACGCCCGCGGTGCGCATGGTGTAGCGGTACACGACCGCGCCGCCCTTGGCGCCGTCGCCCATGGAGGTCGCGCCGAGGCAGCCGCCCTCCGACGCGAGGCCCAGGTCGCCCACCTGCACGCCCGGGGCGTC
>CAIOSS010000715.1 GCA_903860995.1 uncultured delta proteobacterium
GCGGCGACGTCTTCGGTCGGGGTGGATCCTGCGTCGGGGACGGGGACGGCCTCGTCGAAGCAGCCTGCTGCGGCGACGGTGAGCGCGACGAGCCACCCGTGCCGCCGCGAGGGGATCATCGCGCGGGCACCACCTGGGGCACGCCGCGCACCACTACGTTGGCCCCGCGCAGGGTGCTGTCCATGCTCGACAGCGCGTAGAGCTCGCGCGGGCCGAAGGGGGCGCCCACGCCGAACATCAGCGACCGCGGGCCGCGCACGTCGGTCACCACGCGCACCGAGACGCCCGCGAGGATGGGCACGCGCCAGATGCGGTCGACGATCTCGTCGGCCACGTACACGTTGCCGCACTCGTCCTGCGCGAGGCCCGACACGCGGCTGAACCCGCCGACGAACTCCATCGCGGCGCCGATGGCCCCGCCGTCGGGCGGGGCCAGCTCGACCCGCATCACGGTGTTGGTGTCCGAGCGGGCGACGAAGAGGTAGCGCCCCGCCGCGTCGACGAGCAGCTGCGTCGGGCTGGGCACGTCGGTGACCACCACCCGGGCCGCCTCGCCGCCGGCCTCCGCGGGCATCCGGTAGATGAGCCCGAAGCGCGTGCCGCCGTCGACCACCGGGGCGGCCGTGTCGCTGAACCACACGTTGTTGTCTGCATCGACGGCGAGCCCGCCGGGCTGGCGCAGACCGCCCTGTCGCACGGTCGCCGTCGTCGCGCCGGGCGCCACCTGGTAGATCGCCCCGTTGCTGGTGCCCATGCCCGTGTTGTTGACCACCGCCAGCATCAGCCCCGCCGTGCGGGTGTATCGCAGCGCCACCACCTCGCCGGGCATCACCATGGTGACCGGGGTCGAGTCGCTGCCGCGGCGCATCACCACCGTCGAGCCCTGCGCGACGGCCACGCCGCCGGTGCCGTCGAAGGCGAAATCGCGCGCGCCCGTGAGCCCGTCGAGCAGCAGCCGCGACGGCGCCGAGGCGGGCGCCATCTCGCAGGCCGGGCCCTCGACCACCGGGCCGCTGTCGGAGGCGTCGACGGCGTCGTCGGGGCCCGCGTCGGGCACGCCCATGTCCCCCGGCAGCCCCGCCTCGACGTCGTCGAGGCCCGGCGCGTCGACCCGGCCGACGTCCGTGACCGTCGCGTCGCGCGGGCCGAGGTCGCTCACCGCGTCGCCCCCCGCGTCGGTGCGCAGCGCGCCATCCGGGAAGCACCCGACGCCGAGCGTCGCGGTGAGAGCGATCCAACCGAAGGCCCGACGTCGATCCATCACGGCGCGAGCGTCGACCGAGAGGCCACGTGGGGTCAAGCGTCGCACGCGTCACGTTGTCGCAGCATCAGCCACGGCCCACCTCCGCGGGTGCAATCCCGCGCGGTCGATGTCATGAACCCTTGCGCCGCCTGCCGGCACCCTACGATCCAGCCGTGTCCACGATGCACCCGACCCGCCGCCGTCGCCCCGCCGCCCTCCCCTCCGTCGTCGCCCTCGCGGCGGCGCTCGCGGGCTGCGGCGAGGAGCGCGTGGTCTACGACCGCCTCGACGCCGGCGCCTGGGGCCCGCGGTGCACCACGGCCGGCATCCCCGACGGGGGCCTCGGGTACGTATCCAACAGCTTGATGAATTCCATCGCGGTGCTCGACCTCGCCGCGGGCGCCGTGCGCGGGACGCACCCGGTCGGGGTCGGGCCCCTCGCCGAAAACGGCCCGCACCACCTCGCGGTCGATGTCGCGCGGGGGGTGCTCTACACCCCGCTGTCGTTCCCGGCGCAGGCCATCCCCGCGGGGCCGCACGCCGAGCACGGGTCGTCGGTCACCCCGGGGGTCTTCGTCAAGCGCTCGCTCTGCGACTTCCGCCTGCTGGGCCAGGCCGACGTCGACCCCAACCCCGGCGACATGGCCCTCTCCCCCGACGGCCGCACCGCCTTCGTCTCCCACTTCGACCTCCTGCGCGCGCAGGCCAACGTGGGCGACCGCGACCGCCAGCGCTCCAACCTGATCATCATCGACACCGCCACGATGACCCGCACCGCCACCGTGCCGGTGTGCGTCGCCGCCCACGGCATGGCGGTCTCCCGCGACGGTCGCACGGTCTTCATGGCCTGCTACGGCGACGACGCGCTCGGCGTGGTCTCCCTCGACGGGCCGCGCCCCACGGTGCGCCTCGTCTACGTCAGCCCCAGCGGCACGGGCCCCGCGAGCGCCACCAACCCCTCGTACGGCCCGTACTCCCTCTCCCTCTCCCCCGACGGCGCCTCGGTGTGGGTCGGGTGCGCGCTCGGCAACAACGTGCTCTTCGCCTACGACGTCGCCTCGGGCGCCATCGACCGCGCCCGGCTCACCGCGCGCCTGCCCGGCAAGGCCTGGTTTCCCGGCTTCAGCCCCGATGGATCGTCCGTGCTGGTGCCCACCCAGGGCCGCGACAGCGTCACGCGGCTCTCCACCGCCCCGGGCCTCGCGGTGCGCGACCAGCGCTATTTCACCCCCGAGGAGTGCACCCTCCCCCACCAGGTCGCGTACGGGCCCGACGGGCTCTACTACCTGGTCTGCGAGGGGCGGCACGGCACCGACCCCGCGCGCAGCCAGCCCGGCGCCGTGCTCGCCCTGCACCCCGACGACCTCCGCACGGTGCGCACCTTCCCCGTCGGCATCTTCCCCGACGCGATCGTCTTCGCCGGGGGAGGCGCCCCGTGAGGGCCGTCTCTGCCCTCGCCCTCGCCCTCGCGCTCCCGGCCTGCGCCGACACGGAGCTTCGCCTGCCCGCCTCGGCCGAGGGCGCCGCGATCGCGCAGAGCGCCGCCGTCAGCCGCTCTCGCTACAACGTCTTCGCGTGCACCACCTGCCACGCCGTACGCGCCGCGGAGGTCGGCGCCCGGCGGTTGCCAGGCGCGCCGCTGGAGGGGGCCGCGCTCCGGCCCTCGTACTGGGGCGGCGAGACCGCCCACCTCGACGAGGCCGTCGGCCGCTGCTGGACCTTCTTCATGCGCGGCACCCCGACGGACCTCGACGGCCGCACCGGCGAGGCCCTCTACGCCTGGCTCGACTCGCTCAGCCCCGTCGGGTCGACGGTGGGCACCGCGGCCGTCCCGCAGACCTTCCCCCGCATCGTGCGCCCGCTCGGCGAGGGCGACGCCGCCCGCGGCCGCGCGCTCTGGACCCGCGCCTGCGCCAACTGCCACGGGGCCCTCGGGTCGGGCGCCGGGCGGCTCGGCCCGCTCGTCACCGTGGTGCCGGGCGAGACCGAGCGCGAGCACTGCGCCGACGAGCTGCCCGCGGGCTACGACGACCACACGGCGTACATGCGCACGGTGGTGGTCGAGAAGATCCGCCACGGGAGCTTCCTCGGGTACGCGGGCACGATGCCGCCCTTCTCCGTCGAGGCCCTCTCCGACGCCGACGTGCGCGACCTCACGATGCTCTTCCGCTGCCCCTGAAGCGTCGCCCGCTCCGTCGACCCGCCCGCGGGATTCTGCGACACTCCGCGCGCCATCATGCAACTAACTGAGCTGCTCGAACGCCGTGTGACCCGCATCGCCGAGATCGTCGACTGGTTCGCCGACCGCCCCTTCCTGGAGCGCCGCGAGGCCCTCTTCGCCCTCGACCGCGCGGGCCAGCGCCGGCTCTACGCCGTCGCCGCGCAGTCCGAGGCGATCACCCTCGCCGACCTCGTGCCCGCGACGAAGGGCGACCGCGCGGAGGTGCGCCACCACGGGCGCAACACCCTCCCCGTGATCAAGACCTTCCGCACCTTCGAGAAGCGCTTCTGCCGCCCGGACGACAGCACCGCGCGGCTCTTCGGCTACAACGAGGGCGCGTCGGTGAAGTGGTTCGGCCCGGGTTACTTCGTCGCGTATGCCGTGCGCGACAACCCCGTGTGGACGGCCCGCGGCGACGTCGTGGTCGACTACTTCCAGGTACCCGACAAGGGCGTCGTCGAGGGGTGGCCCGCGGTGGTGCCCAACGAGCAGGGGCTCCAGCGGCTGGTGTTCGCGGGCACCCGCGATTTCCTGCGGCGGGTCACCGACGGCGTGAGCATCGGGGCGGCGTACAAGGGCGAGCGCGCGCTCGACCACTACTTCGTCCTCGTGCGCGACGATCGATAGCTCCTGTCGGATCGTGTAACCCTCCGGACCCATGAAGCGCGCTCGCACGGGGTCACCCCGCTACACCCTCGCCCTCGCCCTCGCCCTCGCAGTCGTCGCCGCGCCCTCCGTCGCGGCCGCGCAGGTCGACCCCGCGCGAGCCTTCTACGCGGTGGCGTTCACGCACGGGTCGCCGCACAACGGAGTGATCACCGCGCAGGACACCTCGGCGCCCTTCGGCGTTCTCGCCTCCGCCACCCGAGGGACCCTCAACGGCGCCATCGCCCTCGACCCCGTCCGGGGCGTGCTCTACGGCTCGGCCTGCTGCACCGCCAGCCAGGCCATCCAGGCCTACGAGCCCGTCGGGCTCACCCGCTTCGCGGCGCGCGACATCCCGGTCACCTCGTCGGGCTCGCTCGCCATCGAGGTCGACGCGCCGCGCCGGGTGCTCTTCTTCTACGACACGGTCACCCGCGTGCTGCGCGCGCTCAGCCTCACCGACGGCGCGCAGTACGGCGGCGTCGTCGCGATGGTCACCCTCACCGACCTCCCGGCCGAGCCCGTCGCCTCCTCGGCGGGCGACCAGCTCGCGGTCGACACCCGGGGGCAGCAGCTCTTCGTCACCGGCGGCGACGGCGGCCCGGTGCTCTCGGTCGACGTGTCGCGGATCACCGAGAGCGGCGGGGCCTTCGGGGCCGTCACCAACACCGGCCACCGCAACCGAAGCACGGGCAACTCCGGCGGCGGCGTGGCGGTCGACGAGGCGGGGCGGCGGGCGTTCTTCTTCCCGACGACGGGCGCGGTGCGCATCGTCGGGGCCGACGCGCCCTACGCGGTGCTGGGCGAGGTCGCCATCCCGTCGATGGCGGCCAACGACTGCGGGCTGATGTTCGACGGGCGCACGAGCCGGCTCTACGTGGGCCGCGGAGCGTCGGCGCCGCCGGTGGCGGTGTCGTTCCCGTCGATGGCGGTGACGGCCTTCGCGACCGGCCCGGGGGACGTCCCCGCGCTCAGCTTCGCAGGGGCCGGCACGGCCTGCGTCGACCGCGACGCTGACGGGTTCTTCCCGGCGCTGTGCGCGCCGACGGGCGCGCGGGTCGACTGCGACGACGCGCGCAGCGAGCGCAACCCCGGCGCGGCGGAGACCTGCGACGGCGCGGACAACGACTGCGACAACCTCGTCGACGAGGGCTTCTGCCGCATCGACGGGGCGTGCTTCACCGACGGCCAGGCCAACCCCGCCAACGCCTGCCAGGCCTGCGCGGCGAGCGCGACGGCGAGCGGGCCCACGGCGTGGCGACCGGGCGCGCGCGGGGCGGTGTGTCGCTCGGCTGCGGGCGCGTGCGACGTGGCAGAGACCTGCGACGGCGACTCGGAGGCGTGTCCGGCGGACGGTCGGCGTCCCGCGGGCGAGGTGTGCCGCGCGACGGCGACGACCGCGGCGTGCGACCCGGCCGAGGCCTGCGACGGCGTGGCGGCCGCGTGCCCGACGAACGTGGTGACCCGCGCGCCGACGACCGAGACGTGCAACGGCGTCGACGACGACTGCGACGGGATGATCGACGAGCTGCAGTGCACCCCGGCAGACGCGGGCGTGACGGACGTGGGACCGGCGGACGTGGGACCGGCGGACGTGGGACCGGCGGACGTGGGACCGGCGGACGTGGGCGTCGTGGACGTGGGCGTCGTGGACGCGGGACCAGCGGACGTGGGCGTCGTGGACGCGGGACCAGCGGACGTGGGCGTCGTGGACGTGGGCGTCGTGGACGTGGGCGTCGTGGACGCGGGACCAGCGGACGTGGGCGTCGTGGACGCGGGCGTCGTGGACGTGGGCGTCGTGGACGTGGGCGTGGGCGAGGATGCGGGGTCGATGGCGCCCGACGCCGGGGCGGGCGAGATGACCGCACCGCAGACCGACGGCTGCGGCTGCGCGGTGCCGGGGCGCGGTGGGCTGCGGGGCGGTCGATGGGCGCTCGCGGCGGGCGTGGCGGTCGCGCTGATGGCGCGGCGACGTCGACCCGCGGGGCCTACGGCGCGCAGCGCGCCTCGACGGTGAAGGGGGCGTCCGGCCGCAGCGCCGCGGGCTCGCTGCCCGTCGGCCCACTGGTAATGCCGCTCGAGCACCGCGCGCCCCTCCGGCGTCGCCGGAGAGCGCCAGCCGGCGAGGGTCTCCGCGAGGACGACGAACGTCTCGTGGTGGGCCAGCGAAGCACGGATCTCTTCGAAGGTCGGCGTTGCCATGGGCGGTCCTCTTCTGCGACGCGACCGTCAGGTCGATGGGGGTGACGGACGCGACGGCGCGCAGCGCTCAGCGCGTCGGCGGCGGCCCGGGCGGCATGCCCTCGACGACGACGATGTCGAAGTCCGCGGCCCCGGCGCGCAGCGCGATGGCGTCCTGGTAGGCCGCGGAGCCGAAGCACGCGCGCGCCGCGGCGTAGCTCGGAAACTCCACGAAGTACGGTCGTCGCGGCACCGCGCCCTCGACGACCTCGGCGACGTCGCCGCGCGCGAGCACGCGACCGCCGTACGAGGCGAGGGTCGGCCCCGCGACGGCGGTGTACTGCCCGAAGCGCGCCGGGTCGGTGACGGTCGCCAGCACGAGCCAGTAGCCCTTCGCGACCGCCGGCGCGGGGTCGCGCAGCGCGGGGTAGTCGACGTAACCCTTCTCGCCGCCGCCGTAGAACGTGCTCCGGTCGCCCGCGGCGAGCGGCGCGCCCGCTTCGAAGCGATGGACGAGGTCGGGGTTCGACACGAACGGCGCGCCGAACGAGACGGCCTGCGCGTGGCCGGCCTCGACGACCGCCTCGGCCGAGTCGCGGTCGTAGCCGCCGTTGACGAGGAGCGGTCCGCGAAACAGCGGGCCGAAGGTGGCGAGGGTGTCGCGGGGCCACGAGGGGAAACGCGCGGCGTCGGGCGTCGCGCGCATCAGGTGGAGGTACGCGAGCGGCAGGGCGTTCAGCTGCTCGATGAGGTACGAGAACGTCGCGAGCGGGTCGGAGTCGACCATGCCGTTGTACGCGAGCGTCGGCGACAGGCGGATGCCCACGCGCCCTTCGCCCCAGACGCCGACGAGGCGCGCCATCACCTCGAGCACGAAGCGCGCGCGGTTCTCGAGGCTGCCGCCGTACTCGTCGGTGCGCTGGTTGACCGAGTCCACGAGAAACTGGTTCGGCAGGTAGCCGAAGGCGCCGTGGAGCTCGACGCCGTCGAAGCCCGCCGCCCGGGCGTTCTTCGCGCCGCGCTCGAAGTCGTCGATGGTCGCGCGGACCTCGTCGGTGGTCAGCGCGCGCGGCACCTCGTAGTCCTTCGGTCCGGTCGCCGTGAGGTGCTTCTGGCCCTGGATGGCCATGGCCGACGGCGCCACCGGAAGGCGGCCGCCGCGCACGTCGGAGTGACCCACCCGACCGGTGTGCCAGAGCTGCATCACGATCGTGCCGCCCTCCGCGTGCACCGCGCTCGTGACCTTCTTCCACGCCTCGACCTGCGCGTCGCTCCAGATGCCCGGGGTCATCGGCGAGCCCACCGCGTCGGCTGACACGTTCGTCGCCTCGGTGATGACGAGCCCCGCCGTCGCGCGCTGGACGTAGTAGCGAACCGTCGACTCGCCGACGACGCCCGCGGCGTCGGCGCGACTGCGGGTCATGGGCGCCATCACGACGCGGTTACGGGGATGCAGCTGGCCGAGTCGGGTCGAGGTCAGGAGTTTCACAGGGTCCTTTGGGAAGGCGGGTGAACGGAGCCGTCGCACCGTGCGCCCGGTGATGCTCTCAGGACAAGCAGGCACGATCGGGATAGACTGTCCCAATGGCGGGCCATTTCGATCTCAATGCGGCCCTCGTGCTCGTGCGGGTGGTGCAGGAGGGCAGCTTCCGCGGCGCGGCGCGCGCGCTCGGCATGCCGAAGACCACCGTGAGCCGCAAGGTCGCGGAGCTCGAAGAGCAGCTCGGCGTGCAGCTCCTGCAGCGCACGACGCGGACGCTCGCGCTCACCGACGCGGGCTCGGCGTTCACCGAGGAGGCGGAGGGCGCCATCGCCCGGCTCGACGCGGCCGAGGCCGCCGTGGCGGAGCTGCAACGCGAGCCGCGCGGGAAGCTGCGCGTGACGACGACGGTGCCGCTCGGCGAGCGGTTTCTCGCGACGATCGTGGCCGACTTCCTGGAGGCCTATCCGTCGCTCGAAGTGATGGTGCACCTCACCGACCGCCCGGTCGACCTCGTGGCCGAGCGCTTCGACGTCGCCATCCGCGCCGGGTCCCTGCCCGACTCGTCGCTGATCGCGAAGCTCATCGGGACCTCGGCCTACCGGGTGGTCGCGAGCCCCGCCTACCTCGCGCGCCATGGCACGCCCGCGCGGCCGTCCGATCTCTCGACGCACGCGTGCCTGCGCTTCACGAAGTCCGGCACCGTGGCGCGCACGACGTGGCCGTTCGGCAAGGGGAAGCGC
Source organism: uncultured delta proteobacterium (assembly GCA_903860995.1). GTDB lineage: Bacteria > Myxococcota_A > Polyangia > Polyangiales > SCUS01. Next base: position 8,514 of record CAIOSS010000715.1, read on the forward strand.
GCCGTCGAGGTGCCCGTCAACGGTCGGCTCGTCAGCGACGACTTCGTGGTGCTGCGCAAGGCCGCCGAGCGCGGCCTCGGCGTCGCGCGCCTGCCCACCGGGGTGGCGCACGGGTCGCTTCGCGCCGGGCACCTCGTGAGCCTGCTCGACGGGTACGCGCCGCCGCCGACGCCGGTGCACATGCTCCACGTCGGCGGGCGGCATCTGCCGCCGCGCACGCGGGCGTTCATCGACTTCGTGCATCCGCGGCTGGGGCAGGCGTTCGCCGAGGCGGCGGCGACGTAGCGCCGAGCCGCGTCGGCCGCCCGGCGCCCCGCCGCCGCAGCCGACAGGCCTCTGCACCGCCCTCCTCGTGGTGCGCCAGACCGAGACGCGGCGCGGCTGCGCCATCGACGAGCGCGTCACCCGCGCGCCGGGCGTGCTTCGCTACCCCTGCGCGGGTGGTCCCGCCACGGGGGATTTCGGCGCGTCGCGCTTCAGCGGCAGCGTGTAGGCCGACGTGGTCGATCTGCGGTTGCGCACGGCGTTTCGCTTCACCGATCCGTGCGACTGGGAGAGCGTGCAGGCCATCAGCGGCAACCTCGGCAACGGCGGCGCTCACGTTCGTCTACAGCGAGTCGCCGATGCCGGGCCAGGCGCGCTCCGCCGCCGCCTGCCTCGCGCATGGCAGCGTGACGGTGCAGCGGTAGCGCTCGGCGATGCGGAGGGCAGGACGACGGGAGTGACGGGGTCGCCCCGAGGCATCGTGCACCCCGGGGCAGCGGACCGACCCGACGGTCTCCGTCGCCGGACTGGCGCTGGAAGGCGCTGATGTCGTAGCGACCTCCCGCGGGGCGCGGCCCGACCGCGCTGGTCGGCGGCGAGCGGGCCCGCGTAGGGGGTGCACTCCGCGGCGGGGATGGCATCGACGGCGATGCTCGCCGCGGACAGGCGCACCGTCAGCGTGAACCCGCCGTAGCTGCTCACCGGGTCGAGCGCGACCGCGACGCCCATCTGGTCGGCGATCTCCGCGTCGCCCACGAAGGACGCACCGCGCGTGCTGCCGAGGATGTTGTGCCCGGCGGACTGGAGCCGATAGGAGGACCAACGGGGCACCGTCGTCGGCACGGACTCGCTAGGGTTTACAGATAAGATAGCGGTTTGGCGAAGCACCTCCGCGATCGGGTGACCGCCAAGGACGAGGCGTCGGGCGCCAGCACTCGTCGGACGCGATCGGGTTGGAAACACCCTTCACCAGCGCCCGGGGACGAATCAGATTGCACCGTTGACACTCTCGCGAGCAATGATCCGGCCGATAGGGGGTGTGCATGGGAGAGGTGATTGGACCAATGTCCACCGACCTTGAGACGCTGGCCGCGATCGGCACATGGGAACTCACGCTCCCCGAGCGGACGCTGCGCTGGTCTGACGGCGCGCGCGCGCTTCTCGGCGGGGCGTTGCCTGACACGGTCGCGGCGCTGCTCGGGGCCTGCCCCGCGCCGGATCGTCTGAACGTCGCCGTCGCGCTCGCCCTGCCCCCCGACGACGCCGGGGTGGTCGAGTTGGAGCACCGCCTGGTCCGCGGCGATGGCGTCCGCTGGCTCCAGCAGCGCATCGCCTGGCTGAGTGGCCCCGACGGCGCGCCGTGCGCCGCACGGGGCGTGGTGCGCGACATCACGCGGGACAAGGCCCGCGGCCTCGACCTGGGCAGGGCGAACGAGCGCTGGTCGACGGCCACGATCGCGGGCGGAGTCGGCGTCTGGGACTGGGACATTCCGAACAACGTCCTGGTGTGGGACGACGTGATGTACCAGCTCTATGGCCTGCAAGAGGCTGACTTCGGCGGCGCCTACGAAGCGTGGTCGGTGGCCATCCACCCCGAGGATAAGGGCGCGACCGAGGGGGCCATCCAGGCCGCGCTGCGCGGGGAGCACGAATATGCGCCGCGCTTCCGCGTGATCTGGCCGGACGGATCCATCCATCACATCAAGGCCGCGTCGCGCACCACCTATGACGCCGAGGGCCACCCCCTGCGGATGATCGGCGTCAACTACGACCTCACGGAGCAGGTCGCGGTCGAGGAGGCGCTGGGACGGGCGAGGTTCGACGCCGAGGCGGCGAGCCGCGCCAAGAGCGCGTTTCTCGCCAACATGAGCCATGAGATCCGCACGCCGATGAACGCGATCATCGGCCTGTCCGCGCTCGGGTCGAGCCTGCCCGACCTGCCGCCGCGAATCGCCGAGTACCTTGACCGCATCCACAGCGCCTCGGGTGCGCTGCTGTCCACGCTCAACGACATCCTCGATTACTCCAAGCTGGAGGCCGATCGGGTCGAGCTCGAGCAGACGGAGTTCGGACTCGAAGAGCTGCTCGAGAACGTCATCGACCTCTTCGCGCTCGGCGCCGAAAGAAAGGGCGTGGAGCTCGTCTTGCAGGTCGAGCCCGGCCTGCCCGCGACGCTCGTGGGCGACCCGCTGCGGCTCGGCCAGGTTCTGAACAACCTCGTCGGCAACGCCGTGAAGTTCACCGCGGCCGGCTACGTGCGGCTGAGCGTGACCGCGCTGCCGTCGACGTCGTCGGCCCGCGTACGCCTGAAGTTCGAGGTCGAGGATAGCGGCATTGGCATCGCCCCGGCGGATCAGGAGCGGCTCTTCTCGCCGTTCACCCAGGCCGACGGATCCATCGCGCGGCGCTTCGGCGGTACGGGCCTCGGCCTCGTGATCAGCCAGCGCATCGTCGCGATGATGGGCGGCGACCTCGCGGTCGAGAGCGAGCTCGGTCGGGGCAGCACCATGCGCTTCGAGGTGGAGCTGCCCGTGGGCGCGCGGCGCGAGCGCTCGCGGGAGCTGTTGCCGATCCGCGGACTGCGCGCGCTCGTCGTCGATGACCTCGAGACCTCGCGCCATGTCCTGGTCGAGATGCTCGCCGCGTGGAGCGTCGAGGCCGTGGAAGCGAGCTCCGGCGCCGAAGCGATCGCCCTGCTGCTCCCGCCCGGGCCCGCGCCCTCGCCGCAACGCCCGTTCGACCTGGTGCTGCTCGACTGGCGGATGCCGACGATGAGCGGGCTCGAGGTGGTGCGGTGGATCCGCGATCGCGTCGAGGAACAGGCTCTCCGCGCGCCGCCGGTCGTGGTCATGGTCACGGCGTTCGACCGGGAGCAACTGCTCGGCGAGGCCGCCGGGCTGCCGTTACAGGCGGTGCTCCGCAAGCCGGTCTCCGCCTCGCGTCTGCTCGACACGATCGTGGGGCTGCGCGTGCCGGAGCGCATCAAGTTGTCGGCCGACCCGATGGGGTCGTTGCTCGCGCGCGCGGCACCCCTGCGCGGTGCACATATCCTCGTCGTGGAGGACATCGATACCAACCAGCTTGTGGCGCGCGATCTGCTCGAGCGGCTGGGCATGCGGGCCACCATCGCCAGCAACGGCGAGCAGGCTCTCGCGCTGGCCGAGCAGGCCGCGTTCGACATCATCCTGATGGATCTGCACATGCCCGTCCTCGACGGCTTCGAGGCGACCCGCCAGCTCCGCCTGCGCCCGGCTTCGGCGACCATCCCCATCCTCGCCATGACGGCCGCCGTTCTGCTCGACGATCAGTCCGCGTGCCGCGCCGCCGGCATGAACGGGCACGTCCCCAAGCCGATCGACCCGCCCGTCCTGGTCGAGGCGCTCCTCGAGTGGGTGCGGCTGCCGCTGGCGAACGCAGGTCGCGAGTCGTGGCTCGTGACGGCGGCGACGGTCAGCGATCGTCCGCCCGCTCGCGCCATCGGGTATCCGACGGTCGCCGGAATCGAGAGTGGCGACGTCGCGCTCCGCTTCGGGGACAACGTCGCGCTCTTCGTCCGGGTGCTCGAGGGGCTCGCCTCCGGCGCCGAGCCAGCGCTGCGCGCCGCACGGGAGGCCTCGGACCGCGGCGACACGATCGACGCTGCCCTGCGCGTGCATGCGTTGCGCGGGCGGCTCGGCACCGCGGGCGCGCGGGCGGCCATGGCGATCGGCGGCGAGTTGGAGGCGGCGCTGCGCTCCGGCGCGCCCGCGCAGGGGCTGTTCGCGCAGCTCGACGCCGCCCTGGCGGCGCTCGTGGTGGCAGTGCGCGTCGGGCTGGCCAACCTCGACCGGGTGCCGGACGGCCCGCAGGCTGCGCTGGACGACGACGCCCTGCGCGGCCTCGTCGAGCAGCTCGAGCGCTACGAAGCAGACGCACTCGAGCGGTACGAGCGGATGAGGCCGGCGCTCCGCGATCGCCTCGGCGACGCTCGCGCCGCGACGCTCGGCGAGGCGATCGAACGGCTTCGATTCGACGAGGCTGCCGAGCTGCTGCGCGGGCTGCTGAGGGCGTCGTGAACTTCCCCGACGAGAGAGCCCGCGAGGCGCGCATCGTCGTCGTGGACGACGATCCGGCCACGTTGCGCGTCCTCGCCAGCGTCCTCAAGAGCCTGGGCAAGGTGTACCTCACGACCCGCTCGGACGAGGCCGTCTCGCTCGCGTGCCGGGTGGATCCCGACCTCGTCCTGCTCGACGTGGAAATGCCCGACGCCGATGGCTTCGCGGTCTTGAAGGAGCTGCGCACCCACGCCCAGCTCGCCCACACGCTCGTGCTGTTCGTGACGAGCCATGGCGGGCCCGACATCGAAACGCGCGCGCTGTCCGCGGGTGCCATCGACTTCATCCAGAAGCCCGTCCACGCCGACATCGTCCGGGCACGCGTGCGCAACTACCTGGCGCTCAAGCAGCAGGGCGACCAACTCCGCCGCTGGAGCATGATCGACGGGCTGACCGGGCTCGCCAACCGGCGCGCCTTCGACGCGGAGCTCGATCACGAATGGGCTCGCGCGGCGAAGAGCGGCGAGCCGCTCGCGCTCGTGCTGTGCGACATCGATTACTTCAAGCGCTTCAACGACGTCTACGGCCACCCGACGGGCGACGCGTGCTTGCAGTCGGTGGCGGCGGTGCTGCGCGGCGGCGCGACCAGCCCGCGCGCCGTCGCCGCGCGGTACGGCGGCGAGGAGTTCGCGCTGTTGCTGCCCGGCATCGCAGCGGCGGACGCCACGCAGGTCGCGGAGGCGCTCTGCGCCGCGGTGTCCGCGCTCGACGTCTCGCACGCCGGCTCGGAGGTCGCGCCGAACGTCACGCTGAGCCTCGGTGTCGCGACGAAGACCCCGGGGCCGGGCGAGCGCCCCGGCGTGCTGGTGCGCGCTGCCGACGCGGCCCTCTACCAGGCCAAGGAACAGGGCCGCAATCGCGTGGCCCTGGCCCGCAGCTAGGCAGGGATGCTCCACGCCTCGTCCCGGTCTACTGCGTCGAGCGTCACTCCCTCGGAGAGCCGCCGCGGAATTCCTCGCCGCGGCCGAGGGCGTCAGATTTCGACGGATCTCAGCTGCCGTCTACACACAGGCGATGGGCCGCGCCGGTCCGCTCCGGGTCGTAGACGTAGAGCCAGCCCGACCCGCGGATCGCGCAGGAGCGGTCCGGCGCGACGAAGCCGACGGCGGCCTGCGCGGCGTCGGGGTCGGCGGTCCATTCGGACAGCATCCACGGTCACCGTCGGCCGGAAGACCGACCCCAGCGCGGCGTGGTGTTACCCGGAGCCCAGGGATGCCGCGAGGGACAACCGCGGCCGCGTGGCCTTCTGGAAGGGTGTGACCATCCGCGAGGGTTGATCGCCGCGGGCATTGGGTCGCCCGGCGCGAGGGTGCTCAGCCGTGAATCTTCCGGCTCTCTTGCCACCTGCGCACGCCGCTGGTCACCTGGTCGAGGCTGGCTTGAACGCCGCTCGCGAGGGCCGCGATGTCGGCGCGGTCGGCCTCGTCGCGCAGCCGTCTTTCGAGCACGCCGGCCTGCGCTCCGATGTCCGCCGCGCCGACGTTGCCCGCCACCCCGCGCAGCGTGTGCGCGACCCGCTCAGCCGTCGCCCGGTCGCCGCTGTCCAGCGCGCCCATCAACTGCGCGGCGAAGTCGTGCTGACCCTCGATGAACAACCGCAGCAGTGAGTCGTACAGGCGCTGGTTGCCCATCACCCGGCGCAGGCCGTCCGCAATGTCCAGGCCCGGCACCTCGTCATCCCGGCTCGCCTGCTGCGGTGCCGCCGGTGCGACCGCGACCGCTCGCAACCACCGCGTGACCACCGCCGAGAGCCGCGCCGGGTCGATCGGCTTGGCCAGGTGGTCGTTCATTCCAGCCGCCATGCAGCGCTCGCGGTCGCTCTCCATGGCGTTGGCCGTCATCGCGACGATCGGCAAGGTCGCAGAGTCCACTCTCCGGCGAATTTCCCGGGTCGCGTCGATGCCGTCCATCACCGGCATCTGCATGTCCATCAGCACCAGGCCGTACGCCGTCGCCTCGATCTTCGCGATCGCCTCGCGGCCGTTCTGGGCCACATCGACCTCGAACCCCATGCTGCCCAACAGCCCAGAGGCCACCTCCTGGTTGAGTTCGTTGTCCTCGACCAACAAGATCCGCGCTGTCGTCCCGGCGCTCGTCGCCGCGCTCGCCCCGGGCCGGTCGTCGTCCGGGGTCGGCAGGCCCGCGCGCCCCTCCTGGACACGCGCCGTGAACCAGAATACCGAGCCGCGGCCCGCTTCGCTCTCCACCCCGACCTGACCGCCCATCAGCCCCGCCAGCCGCCTGGAGATCGCCAGTCCGAGCCCTGTTCCACCGTACTTGCGGGTGGTGGAGGCGTCCGCCTGCTGGAAGCCCTCGAAGAGCCGCGCCTGCTGCTCCGGGGTGATGCCGATGCCAGTGTCTTGTACGGAGAAATGCAGCGACACACCCTCGTCGTCGCGCTCGCTCCGCACGCGCACATGAATCTCGCCCCGGTCGGTAAACTTGATGGCGTTGCTGACGTAGTTCAGCAGAATCTGGCCGAGCCGCAGCGGATCGCCCAGGAGCACGCGGGGGTGGCCCGGCTGGACATCGACCACCATCGCAAGTCCCTTGGCCGCGCAGCGGGCTCCGAGCATGTCTGTCACGTTGACCACGACGCTCGCCAGGTTGAACTCCACGCATTCGGCCGTCATCTGGCCGGCCTCGACCTTGGAAAAATCCAGGATGTCGTCAATGACGCCCAGTAGCTGCTTCGAAGAGAGCTGGATCTTCTCCAGGTAATCGACCTGCTGGGGACTCAACTCGGTCTTGCGCAACAGGTGGCTGATGCCCAGCACGGCGTTCATCGGCGTGCGGATCTCGTGGCTCATGTTGGCGAGGAAATCGGACTTCGACCGCGATGCCTTCTCGGCCGCAGCCGTGGCTGCGGTCAACGCCGCGTTGTCGAGAATCAGCTCCGTGGAGACGCGCTTCAACGTCGCCAGTGCCGAGTCGAACATCGCCAGGATGCGCTCGATGTTTCGCATCAGGGCATCCATCAAGACGGCCACGGCCACGGCGCTCGGGAGCAGCCGGACGAAGAAGTCGGTGTGCATCGGCTGTCGCGCCGCTGAGTACCCGGCTGCCAGCAGAAGCGCGCCCGCGATCAGGCGCGCGGGACGAAGCTCATTGAGCATGAAGATCAGCACGATGAGACTCGACAGGAGCAACAGCGGTAGCAATCCGTTGGTGCGCAGGGCCCAGGCGTAGGCGACGGAGAGAATCACGGACAACACGATTGGATCGTGCCGGCGGACCACGTCGGCCCGGCGCGACCGCCAGGCGAAGACGCCGAGGCAGAGCCCAACGAACGCGGGAATCACGAACAACGTCGTGCTCGCGAACGCCCGTCGGAGAATCAACACACGGGCGCCCATCACCAGAAACATGGTCAGGAACCCGCACAAGCACGTCGTGAAGAGGACGGTGCGGCGCAGTTGCTGCAATCGCGATCGGGCATCGCTGAGGTCGGCCAGAAGCTGCTCGACGCGTCGGCGGGAGCGGCCTGGCGCCTCGGCCGATTCCGCGTCTGGGGCGGAACGATCCGCAGCGACGGTCGGTGTCACGTGGTTGGGTCCAGGAGCAGTCATGAGGCCCGGTGGTTCGAAGGAGGAGTGTACTGGTACTCTATCGGCATTCCCGGGGGGCTCAGCAGCCCCTCGGGCGGGCCCGTAGGCATTTTCGAGCGAACCGATGGTCAAGCGGCATCAAAGTCGGGTCGCCCTCGGTCTCTATGACGGTCGGTGGCGCGGCCCACCTCACGCCGCAGACTGCAGATCCCTGGTCTCGCGGGGGAGTGCGCCCGTGCGCCGCTCCCGTCGGACCCTCGACTACCCACCCTTCGAATCACTCGAAAGTAGCTGCCGCTCAAAGGCGCGAACCGTCGCGGCCAGCGCCTGCTCCGCCTCGGCGAGCAGCGACTCCGGCGGCGGTCGCGGCGCCGTCGAGGTCGGGCATGCGCCAGTCGAGGATGATGGCGTCGTACGCAGCGCCCGCGCGCTGCGCCGCGAGCACCTGATCGATCGCCTCGCGCCCGGACGTGACCGCGTCGACCTGGAGGTGAAACGCGCTCAGCAGGCCCGTGAGCACGGTGCGCGCGGCGGCGTTGTCGTCGACCACGAGCACGCGCTGCCCGCCGAGGGTCGCCCGCGGGGGCACGCTCTCCACGGTCGCCTCCACGGCCGTCAGACGGGCGGTGAACCAGAACGTGCTGCCCTCCCCGAGAGCGCTCGTTACGCCGACGGCTCCGCCCATGCGTTCGGCGAGGTTCTTGGAGATCGCGAGCCCGAGTCCGGTGCCGCCGTACCCGCGGGTGATCGACGGATCGCCTTGCTCAAAGAGCCGAAAGAGACGCGACTGCTGCTCCGCGCTCATCCCGATGCCGGTGTCCGTCACCGCGAAGCGGAGGGTCACCTCGTCGCCGGCCCGCGCGTCGACGCTGACCTGCACCTTGATGGTGCCGGCCTCGGTGAACTTGACCGCGTTGCTCGCGTAGTTGATCAGCACCTGCGCGAGCCGGAGCGCGTCGCCCCGCAACACGTGTGGCACGTCCGTGGCGACGTCGAAGACCAGCTCCAAACCCTTGGCCTGCGCGCGCTGCGCGATCATCGTCGCGAGCCGCTCGAGCACGTCCTCCAGGGTGATCTCGACCTCCTCCAGGGTGACCTTGTTGGCGTCCATCTTCGAGAAGTCGAGGATGTCGTTGACCAGCGCGAGCAGGTGCTTTCCCGACTCGTGGATGTCGGTGACGTATCGACGGAGCTTCGACTCCATTGGCAACCGGAGGGCGAGGTACGCCAGGCCAATCACCGCGTTGAGGGGCGTGCGGATCTCGTGGCTCATGTTGGCGACGAACTCGCCCTTCATGTGCGTGGCGCGCTCCGCCTCGGAGGCGGCGAACTCCAATTGCGCCCGCTGCACCTCGAGATCGGTCACGTCGTGAAACCAGCCGTACGACACGCGCCCGTCGTCCCGATCGTCGATCGGCGCGCCGCTCGCTTCGATCCAGCGCTCCGCGGCGGCGAGCCGCAGCCGCACCTTCCAGGGCGTCCGGTGTGCGCGCGCGGCCTCCACCGCGGCGTCCAGCATGTCCCGGTCGGCGGGCATGATCTGTCCGCGCAGGGCCTCGTCCGAGGCGAGCAGGTCCGCGCGCTCGAGGCCGAGCACCTCGCGCACCGAGTTGTTCACGAACGTGTACCGCCAGCGCCCCGCCGCGCCCGGCGGAGCGTGATCGAAGCGCCAGAGACACAGCTGCGGGAGGCCGTCGGTCAGCCGTCGAAGCTCGGTCGCGGCGAGGTCGTTGTCTTCCGCGCGCCGGATGTCCCGATGACGCATCGCCGCGAGCAGGACACCGATGCCCGCGCCGAGCGAGAGCACCAGCCAGGCGTAGATCCCGTCGGTGCGCCGCGGGGCCGAGACGACGGAGATCTCCCAGCGCCGGTCGCCAAACCTCAGAGCGCGGGCGAGCGACAGGTGGTTCGGATGATCGAGCACCGACCGCGGCCCCGCGAAGAGCGACTGCTCCGCGGGCGCGGCGGAGAGATCGCGCAACACGACATGGAGGCCCGGCGACGGGCGGGAGATGCGATCGACGAGCTCACCGATCTTGAGTACGCCGACGATGAGACCCTTGAGTTCTGGCGTCGCGCTCGCGGCCCCGTATACCGGGACGAAAAGCAGCACCCCGTCGCGGTGCGCCAGGTCCTGCACGAGTTGGATCCGCCCGGACGCGACCGGCGCGCCCGTCTGTCGGACGCGCTCGATGGCGTCGCGCCGCGTCGGATTCGAGGCAAGGTCGAACCCCACCGCCTGCGCGTTGCCGGTGAGCGGCTCGACGTAGAGGACCGGGAAGTACTCCGGCCGGACGGCCGCCGTGGTCATTCCGCGGTCGCCCCGATCGAGCAGGCGGAAGCCGGGGAACTCGCCGCGCCGCTCGCGCGCTTCTGTTTCCGCGCGGTCGGCGTGCGGCACCCGGGGCACCCACTCCAGCGCCTGGAAGTACGGCCTGCGCTCGATCATCCGCGCCGCGATCTCGTGGAAGGTCGCGCGGTCCAGCACGGGGACGACCTGCGCGACGGTCGCGAGGGTGGAGACCTCGTCGGTCATCATGGCGAGCCCGGACTCCAGGGCGGCGAGCCGGTCGGACCCCTGTTGCTCGAATTCACTGCGCACGAGAGCACGCCGGGCGGACTCCGCGCGCGACGCCACGGCGGCGGACAGCCCGACGCCCAGCAGGACGAGGGCTGCGAGCTCCGCCCCGTGGCGCAGCCTCGCTCGGACCAACCGCGCGGACTTCTGGCTCACCGTCTGATCCGCCTCCGTGGCATCGGGCGCGACCCAGGCGGCAGCGCATCGTCCCGGCGCGACGGGAGCAGGCCAACTGGTTTCCGGGTTCGCGTAGGCAATCGCGAGCGTGAGGTCGAGGTCGACATGCCCTGTACCTCATCGGTCAATCCGAACCCGGCAGTAGCAATTCTAGCGAATTTCTTTTACTCTCTTTTCGGCGCTCGACGGCTGGTTTCACGGCATTGGAGGCCGGACGATCGGCCTGCGGAATCCCTCCGAGGCCACCCTCCGGGGCCGATGCGCGATGCTCAAAGGGAACATCATCCAATCATGAGTGACGAAAGCCGCCTTGCTCCCCCGCCCGATGACCGGGAGATCTCGCGCGCTGGGGCCGACTCTCCGGTGGACTTCGATGTGCGAACGATCGTCGCCAACCTCACGGCCTCCCTTGGTCGGGCGGCGCGCGAGAAGGGGCTGACCTTCGTGACGGAGGTCGCGGCCGACGTGCCATCTCCGCTCATGGGCGCCGCGCGGCTGGTGGAGCAGGCACTGCACGGCCTCGTGTCCAGAGCGCTGAGGGTCACGTCCGCCGGTGGGGTAGCGCTCGCTGTGCGTTGCGTCGGCGCGGGGCCGGACGCGGCGGAGATCGAGTTCGTGGTGCGAGACACCGGGCGCGGGCTCACGGGTGAGGAGGTCCGGGCGCTCCTCGAGCCGCAGGAGGCGCTCGGGGCCCACGGGCACGACGAGACGGACGCCGGGGTGGCGCGCAGTCGTCGGGTGATCGAGCGACTCGGCGGGACAATCACCCTCGATCGGCCGCTCGGGCAGGGCACCGCGCTCGGGTGGACGGCCCGGTTCAAGCGCGGGCAGCGCACGGCCCGGGAACGGGTTCGTGGCGCGCGGGTGCTCGTGGTGGAAGACAACATCATCAACCAGATGTTGGCCGAGGAGATCCTGCGCTCCGCCGGGGTGGTCGTGACCCTGGCCGACGACGGCGCCGTGGCGCTCACGCTGCTGGCGCGGCACCCGTTCGATCTGGTGCTGATGGACGTCCAGATGCCACGCATGGACGGCTTCGAGGCCACGCGGCGCTTGCGGCAACTCCCGACGCTCGCGGGCCTGCCCGTGATCGCGATGACAGCGAGCACTCTCCCCGAAGAGATCGCCCGATGCCGCGAGGTCGGCATGAACGACGTCGTATCCAAGCCGATGTTGCCCGAGGAGTTCATCCACACGCTCGCGCGATGGCTCCCGTAGGCTTAACCGGCAGAACCGGTATTTCAACCGTGCAGCACCCTGGCACCTCAATGCTCGGGTGGCAGACCCACGACCCGATTTGCTCAGTGGCTGTTGGATCATCCAGAGAACCTGGCATGGCCGCGGGAGAGTTCACTGGCAACGGGATGGGGCACGAGGCAGTCCTGGCAACCAGACGGTGAGCCCTTGCTGGCCAAACGCGCCACGATGGTATACCCGGTGTCTGCGCGACGACTCAGACGCCGACCCGGCACCGAAGAGGACGCATGACGCAACGACCGGAGACCCCGAAGGTCAAGACCTCCATGCTGGAGGCATCGCAGCGAACGGCGGCCGCCCTGATCGAATCGATCCGTCGCTCGAGCGGGGTCATCGAGTTCGCCATGGATGGCACCATCCTCGACGCCAACCCGGTCTTTCTGGACACCATGGGCTACCGACTCGAGGAGGTGGTCGGACAGCATCACAGAATCTTCGTCGATGCGCAGTTGGCATTATCAGAAGACTACCGTGCATTCTGGAGCGTGCTCAACGCCGGTCACTTCCACTCGGCGGAGTACAAACGAATTGCCAGGAGTGGCGCCGAAGTCTGGCTTCAGGCGACCTACAATCCGGTGCTGGATGAGGCTGGGCGCCCCCAGCGCGTGGTCAAGGTGGCCCACGATGTCACGCCCGCAAAGCTCTCGCACGCGCTGGCATCGGGCAAGATCGACGCGATTGAGAAGTCCATGGCAGTCATCGAGTTTTCGACGACGGGCACGATCATCCGCGCCAACGAGCTGTTTCTACAAATGACGGGTTATACCGAGGCCGAAGTCGTCGGCCGGCACCACTCCATGTTTGTCGAGCCGGCCGAGGCCGCGAGCGAGGCGTATCAGACGTTTTGGCGGGAGCTGGCGGCGGGAAAATTTCGCCGGGGGCAATTTCGTCGGCGGACCAAGTCCGGCGGACAACTGTGGTTGGAGGCCACCTACAACGCCATCCTCGACCTCAACGGCACGCCGTCACGAGTGGTCAAGTTTGCCTACGATGTGACTGATCAATATCGCAAGGCCACCCTGGCCGTGGGCGAAAAGGCGGCGGCGCTCGCGCAGGCCCTGGAAGAGGCGCGCAGGGCCGAGCGGGCCCGCCGGGAGTTGGACCGAACGGTGCAGGCCTTGTCCACTCCCATAACTCCGCTGTGGGACGGTGTGCTGATGCTGCCGCTGGTCGGCATTGTCGACCTCGAGCGGCTCAGTCAAGCGCTGACCAAGACGCTGAACAAGATCGCCGAGACCCGGTGTCGGCTGTTCATTCTCGACATCAGTGGGGTGCCCACGGTCGACCACTCGGTTGCCCAGGGTCTCGTGAGTCTGTCCAAAGCGGCGCGCCTGATGGGCGCCGAGACGGTGATTTCGGGGGTATCGCCGACGGTGGCTGCCTCGATGGTCGACCTTGGCATCGAGGTCGGCAAGTTGCGAACCACGGCGACCCTGCGCGACGCACTGGAAACCAACCTGAGTTTTCTCGTCGGCAAGCCCCGACCGACATCGTCGACGGGCCCCTGAGGCGTCGACGGCGCCCGAGACGCATCGCGTCATCGCGTCAACCTCTCTCATTTTCAAGAATATTTCCAACCTGGACTGTGGATTTTCCGTACGCGGCCGATATCGCGTAGTGTCCCAAACCAGCGGCATTGCTTCGCCGATCACGAGAAACCAACGCGGTAGCCACGGCTGGCGCGGGTTGCTCCCCTGCCCCTCGCCGGCAGGCGTCGACGAGGACTGCGCAACGAGCGCCTCAAGGATGTCGTGGAAATTGCTGCTCCCGTGCCGACCATCCTCATCGTGGATGACACGACCGAGAACCTGATCGTCCTCAACCAGATCCTGCGGTCGGACTACGCCCTCACGGTCGCCAAGAGCGGCGAAAGGGCGTTGCAACTGGCCGTGGAAACGCAGCCCGACCTCATCCTGCTCGACGTCGTGATGCCCGGAATGTCAGGCATCGACGTCTGCCGCGCGCTCAAGGCCGACCCGCGGCTGCGCCACATCCCCGTGATCTTCTGCTCCGTGCTGGGCGCCGAGCACGAGGAGCAGCTCGGCTTCGACGTCGGCGCCGTCGACTACATCACGAAGCCGCTGAGCCCGGCGCTGGTCCGGGCCCGCATCCGCACCCACCTAGCCCTGCAGGACCAGAACCGGGCGCTCGAGCAGATGGTGCGGAAGCGCACCCGCGACCTGGCGGAGAAGCGCCTCGAGGTGGTTCGCAAGCTCGGCCGGGCAGCGGAGTACCGGGACAACGAGACCGGGCTCCACGTGGTTCGCATGAGCTATTACTCGCGCACCCTGGGAGCGAGCCTCGGGCTGAAGGAGGCAGAGCTCGACCGCCTGCTGCAGGCCGCCCCGATGCACGACGTCGGCAAGATCGGGATCCCCGACAGCATCCTGCAGAAGCCCGGCAAGCTCGACGAGGCCCAGTGGGTCATCATGCGGAAGCACCCGGAAATCGGCGCGCACATCCTCGATTCCCCGGATGATCCGCTGCTGCAGGATGCCGGGATCATCGCCCTCAACCACCATGAGAAGTGGGACGGGTCGGGTTACCCCAACCGCCGCGCCGGCGAGGAGATTCCGCTCTTCGCGCGCATCGTCGCGCTCGCGGACGTCTTCGACGCCCTCACCACCGCCCGCCCATACAAGCGAGCCTGGCCGGTGCCCGAGGCGCTCTCGTACATCCGCGGCGAGAGCGGAACCCACTTCGACCCTCGACTGATTCCGCGGTTCTTCGATGCCTTGCCAGAGATCCTCGAGATCAAACAACGATACGCCGAGGACTCTGTGGAGCCCCGCGATCTGCCCACGGTGACACCATGAACACAGTCTCCATGGCCCCGGTCTCCACGCTGGAGACGCAGGCCCTGCTCGCGCGCCACCGCATCACCCCGCACGACCTCGAGCTCGTCCGCATCAGCGGAGCGCAGCTGCTGCCCCGCCTCGCCGAGTACGTCGAACAATTCTACGCCTGGCTCCAGCAGGAGCCGGAGTTCGGCCAGTACTTCCACGACGAGCCGCGGCTCCGGCACGTGCAGAACATGCAGGTGGAGTACTGGAAGCGGTTCTTCACCGGCGACGTCGATGACGCGTACGTGAAGCAGCGGCGTCACGTCGGCGAGGTGCACGCCCGCATCGGCCTCTCCGTCGCGGCCTACTTTGCGGCGATGGACATCTCCCTCGCCGTGCTCACGGACATGCTGCTGCCGTCCGAGACCCGATACGAGACCTCCCGAGCGATCACCAGGCTGGTGCACCTCGACACGGCGGTCGTCACCGTCGCCTACAACCAGCTCACCAACGAGAAGCTGGCCGGACAGTCCCAGGCGCTCGCCGAGATGTCCACCCCGGTGACCTCCGTGGCCGAAGACGTCCTGATGCTCCCGGTCGTCGGCCTCATCGACTCCCGGCGCGCGCAGGAGATCCTCTCCTCGGTGCTCGGCCGCATCGCCGAGACGCGGGCGCGGGTCTTCATCATCGACATCAGCGGCGTCTCCGTGGTGGACACCGCGGTGGCCAACCACCTCATCAAGCTCACCCGGGCGACGCGGCTCATGGGCTGCAAGGCGCTGCTCTCGGGGCTCTCGCCGGCCATCGCGCAGACCATCATCGAACTGGGCATCGACGTCAGCGCCATCGACACGCACGCCACGCTCCGCGACGCGCTCGAGGAGGCCCTGCGCCTCGTCGGGGTCAAGCTGGTACGGAGCCGCCACGAGTGAGGGACGACGACGACGGCGCGCTCCGCGGAGACACCGCGCTCAACGTGATCGGGCCCTGCCTGATCGCGCAGGTGCGCGGAGACCTCTTCGGCGCGGCGCTCGGAGCGTTTCAGCGAGAGCTGCTCGAGTCGATTCGACGCTCGCAGGTGCGCGGGGTCATACTCGACATCTCCCTCGTCGACCTGTGTGACGCCGAGGATTTTCGCGCGCTCCGCCAGACCCTCCAGATGGCGGCGCTGCTCGGCGTGCGCGGGGTGCTCGTGGGCCTGCGGCCCGCGTTGGTGCAGTGGATCGTCGAGTCGGACGTCGACCTCGACGGCATCGAGACGTCCCGCTCCGTCCAGGACGCCATCGCCACGCTCACGCCGGGTTCAGGGCGGTAGACGTGCCCCTCCCTCCGCCGACCGGGTACGCGCTCCGGATCTGCATCGATGGCGAGCTCGACATCCCCATCGTCGCCAGCCGGGTGCGGGGCTGGGCGCAGAACGCCGGCGCCTGCACCGCGGACGTCGCCCGCATCACCACGGCGGCGCTCGAGCTCGCCACCAACGTCGTCAAGTTCGCGCGCCGGGGAGAACTCTACGGTCGGCTGTCCCCGACGTTGGAACGACAAGCGATCGAGCTTGTCGTCGAGGATCGCGGCCCGGGCATCGCCGACATCGCGCAGGCCCTCGGGGAGCGCTTCAGCACCGCCGGGACGCTCGGCCTCGGGCTCCCGGGCGTGCGGCGGTTGATGGATGAGTTCGAGGTCACCTCACAGCTCGGGCGAGGCACGGTGGTGCGTGCGCTGAAGCGAATCTGATGAGAAGCAGAAACGACCGGCGTCGGCGCGGGGAGGCGGGATGATCCCGATCGGTGAACTCGACGTCGGAGCGGACGA
>CAIOSS010000716.1 GCA_903860995.1 uncultured delta proteobacterium
CGTCGGCCGCGCGGGCGTCGCGCGCCACGTCCGGCACGGGGAGCGTCCAGCCGCAGCCGGCGACCAGCGCGAGGCCCGCCAGGGAGCGCCTCACCACTGCACCCGCAGCCCCGTCGGAGCGAAGGCCACCGCGCGGGTCCGCGACGCGGCCCGGTCGATCACGAGCGCCGTCACCGCCAGCGCCACGCCGACCACCGCCGCCGCCGTGAAGCCGTTGACCACGCCCGCCCGGTCGTCGAGCGCGGCTTGCGTGTCGGCGCGGTCGCGCTCGCACGCCGCCGGCACCCCGACTCCCCCGCAGCGCTGGAGGTAGCCCGACTCCTCCGCGGCGCCCGCGGCCCCGAGGCCCAGCGCCGCCGCGCCCGCGATGAGCGCGACGCCGCCGCCGATCCAGGTCGCCACCTGCCACGGGCGCACCCCGCGGCGCGACGCGGTGCTCTCCTCGGTCGCGTAGCAGAGCCCCCCGCGCAGCACCGAGCCGGGCCCGCAC
This sequence comes from uncultured delta proteobacterium, assembly GCA_903860995.1. Classification (GTDB taxonomy): domain Bacteria; phylum Myxococcota_A; class Polyangia; order Polyangiales; genus SCUS01. The sequence continues at coordinate 491 of CAIOSS010000716.1, forward strand.
ACCACCGCCGCGGGCGGCGCGTTCGAAGCCTCCGAGGGCACGTCGCGCTCGAGGCTGACCACCTCGCGGGTGATGGTCCCACCGGGGACGTCGAGCGCGCGGCGCCACGCCCGGTGCCCCGGCGCGCGAACCTCGACCTGGGTGATCCCCGGCGTGACCAGCATGGGCTCTGCCATCGGCAGCGTGCCCACGACGTGCTCGCCCACGCGCACCTCCGCGCCCGGGAGCCCGCCGATGAGGTGCAGCCGCGCCACGTGGGACTGCGCCTCGGCGAGCCACGCGATGGCGTCGGCGCGGTGCCGCTGCAGCCACGGGTCGTCGATGAGCGCGAGGGCGTCGCGGAGGTGGGCCTCGGCGTCGGTCCACCGGGTGAGCCGCAGCTCGCAGGCGCCCATCTCCCCGAGCGCCCGCGCCGTGCGCCCGTGGTCGAGGGCCTGGCGAAACAGCTCCAGGCCCCGCTCGTACTCCCCGCGCCGACACCGCTCGGCCGCGCGGCGGGCGAGGAAATCCACGTCGTCGGCGTCCTGCGCCGCGCACGTCGAGGCCGCGCCGAGCAGCGCCACGGAGACCATCATCGCCGCGCGTCTCGTCCGCGCCGTACCGACCATCGGGCGGACTCTGCGAAATCTTGGCCCCGAGGGCAATGATCCAACTCGCCTGCGGTTGCCCTCGACCCGCCCGCTCTGGTAGCGAAACCTTGCCGTGACCGGAAACCCCTCCAAGGCATCGAGCGACCCGGCGCGGCGCCAGCTCGTGCTCCAGACCGCGGCGCGGCTGCTGCGCCACTACGGCCCGATGAAGACCACCATCGCCGACATCGCGCGCGAGGCGGGCATCGGCGTCGGCAGCGTGTACCTGGAGTTCTGCTCGAAGGACGAGATCGTCGAGGCGCTCTCCCTCGACGGCCACGCGCGGGTGCTCGACGCCATGCGCGACGCCCTCGGCACCGGCGGCGCGCACGCCGACCGCCTCCGGGCGATGTTCGACGCCCGCTTCGCGGCCTTCCTCCAGCTCTCCGACGAGGGCGCCCACGCGGCCGACCTCCTGCACTGCGAGCGCGACGCCGTGCAGCGCATCCACAAGCGCTTCCTCGGGGAGCAGCGCGCCCTCGTGGCGGGCTTCCTGGCCGAGGCGCACCGCGCCGGGGAGTTCGCCGTCGACGACCCCGGGGACACCGCCGACGCCCTGCTCACCGCGTACGAGACCCTCGCGCCGCCCTTCCTCTACGCCCGCTGCCGCGACGGCGCCGAGGCGCGGCACCAGCGGCTGCACGACCTCGTGCTCCGCGGCCTGCTACGCCGGGGCTGAGGGCTTCTTCTTCTTCTTCGGCTTCGGGATCTTGCCCACGCGGGGGTCGCCGCGGCGCACCAGCTCACAGACCCGCAGCGCCTCGTCCTCGAAGCCCTCCGCCGCCGCGGGGATCACCTGCCACCCGCTCTCGCCCGGGCCGAACACGGTGATCGAGCGGATGGACGGAAGCTCGTGCCGCAGCGACGCGTGGTGCTCCGCGGTGGTGGCGATCCAGACGCCGTCGTCGGCGGAGCCCTGCTTGTCGCGGAGCACCAGCACGATGCGCGGCCCGACGTACACCGCCGTGCACCCGAACATCGCCCGCGTGGTGGGCGCGAGCGCATCCAGCTCGTCGAGCACGAACGCGAAGGGCACCCGCCTCGGCGTGGCGCTGCCCCTCTTCCCCAGCGCCTCCTCGGCGATCGCCGACGGATCCCTTCGTTTCACCATCGCGGTGCCCTCAGCGGTAGCCCACCCGCGACCCTGGATGCAACGTGACGCGTCGGCACGGTGTGCGCGCACCGCCCTCCCCACGAGCCCACGCGCGACTTCTTTTCTAGTGATTTCCTGTGCTCTCTGGCGCGGCACGGGCGCTGCTAAAGGACGGTCGATCCCTCAACAACCTGCGTTGGAGCCTCGCACCATGAACCTCCGCCTGCTTGCCTCTGCCCTCGGCCTCGTCGTCGCGTCGCAGTCCCTCACGGGCTGCTTCTTCCTTTGGGACAACGACTACCCCGACCAGCCCCCGCAGCTCGTGCCGCCGCGGGACGGACCGGTAACATTCCACTTCATGTCGAGCCGCGGCTGCGTGGATTTGGGTACCGATGCCTGCACGCCCGAGCGACCGCTGATGGTGGGGGTGAGCGAGCGAGTTCTGGTCGACATTCCGAGCAACCCCACGGACGCCGACCCGACGGTGACCTCCAGCGACCCGTCGGTGCTCGAGGCGGGTGTCATGCAGCGGCTCGTCGCACAGAATGGCGGGTACGTGGGCGCCTTCGACGTGCGCGCCGGCGAGCGGGCGGGGAGCGCCGAGGTGACCATCACCCAGGCCGACGGTTCATCATCCACGATGCGTATCCGGGTCGACGAGGCCGCGGGCATGGACCTGGTCGAGGACGAGGGCACCTCCCGCTACGACCGTACGCGCGACCACATCACGCTCCGGGTGGGCGAGCGCGTCTCGATGAACGGCTACCCCGTCAACCTGGGCGGCGAGCGCCTGCTCGCCAACGACGGGGTGATCTGGACGGTTCCGAGCGACGCGCGGGTGAACCTCTCGTGGACCTTCATGTCGGGCGCCCGCGTGGCCGACGACCACGTCTACGTGGAGGGCCGGTCGCGCGGAACGGAGGTGCTCACGGTGCGCGCGGGCGTCGTGGAGCGCACCGTCGTCGTCGAGGTGCGCTGAGCGGGGCCCACGGTCGGCGCATCTCAGC
>CAIOSS010000717.1 GCA_903860995.1 uncultured delta proteobacterium
CCATGCCCGAGGGGTTGGCGCCGAAGAGGGAGCCCGAGACGTGCACCGTCTCGCCCGGCGTGAGCTCGGCGAAGCGCACCCGCTCGGCGTGCGAGCGGCGCTCGACGCGGGAGAGGTCGTCGCGGAGCACCACGCGCTCGTCGGGCTCGACGCGCACGAGCTCGCCCGTGAAGCGCCGCACCCAGAAGGGCCGCACCCGCACCTCGCGCGACCGCTCGGTCCACGAGTGCGACCACCCGTGCTTGCCTTTGATGTCCTTGCCCTCTTGCTGGATCGCCAGCTGGATCGCCGGGCCCGTCGCCCCGGGCTCCAGCTCCACCTGGCCGACGATCACCGCGTGCCCGTTGGCGAGCGGGGCCTTCGGGTCGAAGGCCCGCTCCACCGCCGCGCGCTTGCGGTGCTGCAACCACCAGAAGAGCGACCAGCCCCCGACCAGCCCGCACGGCAGCACCACGAAGAAGAACAACAGCGCCGCCGTGGTGTCGCCGTCGATGCGCGAGCGCGCGATCGTGTCCGAGGGGTCGAGCCCGCGCGCGTCGGCCGACTGCGGCGGCGCCGGGACCCAGTCGGCGTCGGGCTCCATGCACCCCGTCATCGCCAGGGAGGCCCACAACACCAACGTCCCCGCAGCCTGACCCCGCGCCATAGGTCCGCGAGCCTAGTGCGGAATCTACCGGTTGCGTCCGCGGGGGCGCGGCTGTTGTGCCGCATGCCCGGATGGCGTTCAATCAGGGGATCTGCGGAGAGATCTACCGCCGTCGAGCCAATGGGTGGCGGGCGGGGGGGCCGCTCCCTGTCGCGAGGTCATTGCCCATGCCGCGCCTCCTCGGTCTCGAGTTGCACACGCCCGGGTACTCGGTCGCGGCGATGGACGTCGGGCTCACCATCGGGTCGCTCGCGCTCGCCGATCACGACGGCGCCCTCGCGCACACCAGCGCGCGGTCGTGGAAGTGGTCGCTGGGCACCGACGCCGGCGACCTCGTCGCGGCGGTGACGGCGGCGCAGTTCTTCGCGGGGCTGGAGGAGTCCGCGGGCGCGGGGTCGCTGGCGGTGGTCGCGATCCCGTCGGCGTGGGGCGATCGCCCGCGTCGCTCGCTGCTCCACGCGCTGGAGCGCACGACCCTCGACGTGCTGCGCCTCGCCCGCGAGACCTCCGCGCTGGTCGTGGGCGCGTCGCTCGCGGACCCCTCGCTCGCGGGCGTCTGCGCGGTGGTCGACCTCGGGAGCCACAAGCTCGAGGTCGCCCTGGCGGAGGTCACCGGGGGGATGCTCCGGGTGCTGGCGCGCGAGAGCGTGGTGGGCCTCGGCGACGAGCGCATGGGCTTCGGCGAGGTGCTCCCGTTGATCACCGAGCTCGGCCGCCGGCTCACCGAGGAGGCCGGGCTGGAGCCCCGCGACGTCGAGCGGGTGATCGCCGCCGGGCGCCGGCTGGCGCTGCCTTCCATGGCCCACGGCATCGAGTCGATCTGGGGAGTGCCCCCCGAGCTGGCGGCCCCCGGGGCCATCGCCCGCGGCGCCGCGCGCATCGCCGCCGGGCTCGCGGGTGGGCTCCCGGCGTGGATCATCGACGACGACCTGCAGGAGGCCCCGCTCGCGCACCTCCGGCCCTGCATCCTCCGCGGGGTCTCCACCATTCCCCCCGCGCACCCGCCCTCCGCGCACCCGCCCTCCGAGCGTCCCTCGGATGTCGGCATCAGCGAGCACCCCTCGGTGATGCCGGGCGCAGGTCCGGCCGCCCCGGTGCCTGCGACCGGGAACTTCGCGGGGCTCGCGTCGGTCGACGCGGCGCGCGCCCTCGACCTCATCCACCCGGTCTCCGGCGGACTCGCGCACCCGGCGCTCATCACCCTGCTCAACCAGTTCACCTTCCTGCGCGGGGCGAGCGGCACGCTCACGCTGCGGTCGCGCGAGGACGTGCTCGCGCTGCCCATCCACCGCGGCGGCGTCTGCGTGAGCGCCGGCGAGCGCGCGCGGGCCCTGCGCGTCGGCGAGTGGTCCGCCGGGACCTTCACCTGGCACGAGGAGCATCTCCCGTCGGTTCTCACGAAGCTCCGCACCCCGATGACGGCCTTCGTGGTGGGCGCCCTGCGCGGCCGCCTCCGGGCCTTCGGCGAGCGCGACTTCGGCGACGCCTACCTCCCCAAGATGGCCCTCTCCCCGTCGGTGCACCCCGACCGCTTCGAGCGCCTCGAGCGGCTGTGCATCCCGGAGGCCGAGATGCGCGCGGTGGAGCACGTCGTGGACGGCAGCCGCAGCCTCCAGACGATGCTGGGCGAGGGGTACATCGGCCGCATGACCCTGCTCCGGCTGGTGCTCCTGCTCGACCTCTACAGCGTGCTTCAGTGGGCCGCGCCGACGCACGCCGACGTCGAGGACCCGGTCGCGGCGATGGCGCGCACGCTCACGGCCATGGAGCGGGGCAACCACTTCGTCGCGCTGGGCGTCCACTGGAGCGCCGGACCCGAGGAGATCCACGAGGCGTGGGAGCGCATGCAGGCGGAGTACGCGCCCGAGGGTCGGTGGGCGCCCCACGACCCGGCGACCGCGGCGGCGATCGTGCGGCGGGGCGCCGCGGCGTGGCAGGTGCTCCGCGACGACGGCGCGCGGGTGCAGCACCGGCGCGAGTCCTACGCGGGCATGGACGAGGCGCTGCTGGCCCCCCTGGTGGAGGCGCGGGCGAAGGCGCTGGAGATGCGCGGGGAGCGCCGCGCGGCGGCGGAGATGAGCCGGCTCCAGAAGGAGTTCGCGGCGGCGCTGCCGCGGCGCGATGCGAAGTAGGAGCGCGGGGGCGCGCTCAGCCGAGCCTGGAGA
>CAIOSS010000718.1 GCA_903860995.1 uncultured delta proteobacterium
CCCCCGCCGCCACGACCCCCGCCGCCACGACCCCCGCCGCCACGACCCCCGCCGCCACGACCCCCGCCGCCACGACCCCGGCTCCCTGACGGTCTGCGCAGAGCGCGCTTGTGCTCTGCATTGGACGGTGGTATATCGGCCGCCGTCCTCGGGGATGTCTCTTCTTCCCATCCGGGTGCCCCCCCGAGAACCATCGGTTCTGCTCCTCCCGTTCGCGGTGGGGGTCAGACTGGTGAGTCCGACCTCTCTCGGAATCACCGTGCCTCGCCGATGCTCCGCTGCCTGCTGGTGGTCCCCTTGATCTCCAACGTCCCTCCCTGAGGGTTTGTTTGGAGGGATGGAGGCACCGGGAGGGTCAACGGGGCGGGCGACACGGTCCGTCAGCAGGCGGCGCTGGTCGCGCGACCGTTCGGGCCCCGGAGAGGGTGAACGGAGAGTGCGTGCGCGTCGATGTTGAACAGCTCCGCGGAGAGATCGAGCCCCTCGCTGAATCAATCGGCGTGGAGCTCGTGGCCCTGGAATGGCTCCAGGGTCCGGGCCGCGGTGTTCTCCGTCTGTACATCGACCGCCCGGGGGGCGATCCGAGGGTGAAGCCCGACGACGCGCACCCCGGCACCACCGCCGACCTGTGCGCGGCGGTGAGCCACGCGGTCGCCGACCTGCTCGACAAGGACGATCGCATCGAGGTGGCCTACGACCTCGAGGTGAGCTCGCCCGGCTTCGAGCGACCGGTCCAGACCCGCAAGGATTTCGATCGGTTCGCAGGGTTCGAGATGAAGGTCCGGACGCGCGGGCCGCTCGAGGGCAAGACCTCCTTCGAGGCCACGCTCCTCGGGACGACGGATGACGGTGACGGCTACGCGGTGCGGGTGTCGGTCGGAGGTCGCGAGGTCGCGATCCCCCGCCGGCAGGTGTCCCGCGCGCGATTGTTGGAGATCAAAGCCCCCAAGCCGGTGAAGCCGGGGAAGGGCCCCAAGGCGCCTCGACCACCGAAGACGGACGGGGTCGCGAAGGCAACGGGCGACGAGTCGCCCGAGGCTGGAAGGTAAACGGACATGGCAGCGAAGCAGCAACCACCCCAGGCACCCGCGCAGCAGACGCTGAATCTGAGCATGACGCTCGACGCGGTCGCGAAGGACAAGGGCATCGAGCGATCGGTCCTCGTGCTCACGCTCGAGAGCGCGATCCTGTCGGCGGCGCGCAAGCACCTCGGGGGCACCCGGGAGCTCGTCGCCCGCTACAGCGAGCGCGACGGCGCGGTCGACCTCTACCAGCACATGACCGTGGTCGACACGGTCTCGCAGCCCGACCAGGAGATCTTCCTGGACGTCGCGCGCAAGATGGACCCCGACGCGCAGGTCGGCGAGCAGCTGGCCTTCCAGGTGTTCTACCGGGGCGAGGACGAGCGCAAGGCGGCCGAGCAGGAGGCCAAGTGGGGCGACGTGCTCAACCTCTCCACGCTGCGCAAGGGCTTCGGCCGCATCGCGGCGCAGGCGGCCAAGCAGGTGATCATCCAGCGCGTGCGCGACGCCGAGCGCGAGCTGGTGTTCAACGAGTACATCTCGCGCAAGGGCGAGATCATTACCGGCATTTTTCGTCGCTTCGAGCGCAACGACATCATCGTCGACCTCGGGCGCACGGAGGCCATCCTGCGCGCGAAAGACCAGGTTCCGCGCGAGAGCTACCGCCCCGGCGAGCGCATCGTGGCCTTCGTGAAGGACATCGACCGCGAGGCCAAGGGCCCGCAGGTGCTGCTCTCCCGCGGCGACGTCGGGCTGCTCATCAAGCTCTTCGAGGCCGAGGTCCCAGAGATCTACGAGGGCATCGTGAAGATCGTCGCCGCTGCGCGTGAGCCCGGCGTGCGCAGCAAGATCGCGGTGTCCTCGCGCGACCTCGACGTCGACCCGGTGGGCGCGTGCGTGGGCGTGAAGGGCTCGCGGGTGCAGGCCGTGGTGCAGGAGCTGCGCGGCGAGCGCATCGACATCGTGCCCTACGACCGCGACCCGGCGCGCTACGTGTGCAACGCCATCGCGCCGGCGGAGATCTCCCGCGTGCTGGTCAACGAGGCCGACCACGCCATGGAGCTGGTGGTGTCCGACGAGAAGCTCTCCCTGGCCATCGGCCGCAAGGGGCAGAACGTCCGGCTCGCCTCCCAGCTCACCGGGTGGAAGCTCGACATCATCTCCGAGAGCAAGTTCAAGCAGATGGAGGAGGAGTCGATCAACGCCCTCTCCCTCATCCCCGGGGTCACGCCGAGCATCGC
>CAIOSS010000719.1 GCA_903860995.1 uncultured delta proteobacterium
GGCGCCCGCGGTCAGCGTGCGCGTGTCGGAGCTGACGCCGAGCACCCGCGCGCCGGGGTCACCCCGCAGCTCGCCGCCGGTCGCCGCCGCGACCTCCGCCAGGGTGAAGCTCGCCTCGTTCTTCGGAACCGCCGTCGCCATCGTTCACTCCCGCCGCGCGGACACCCGCGCCAGCATCGCCATCCGCGCCTCGTGCCGGTCGTCGAAGGGCGCCCGCACCCCGCGCACCTCCTGGTACGTCTCGTGACCCTTGCCCGCGACCAGCACCACGTCGCCCGCCTCGGCGAGCGCCACCGCCGCCGCGATGGCGGCACGCCGATCGACGATCGTCAGGTAGCTGCCCACCGCCGGGGCGTCGCCCCCGTGCGCGCGCATCCCCCCGGCGAGGAGCCCCGGCACGGCGTCGTCGAGGATGGCCTGCGGGTCCTCCGAGCGGGGGTTGTCGGAGGTGAGCACGGCGACGTCGGCCCCGCGCGCCACGGCCTCGGCCATGCGAGGGCGCTTCGCCCGGTCGCGGTCGCCGCCGCAGCCGAAGACGCACACGAGGCGCCCCCGGGTGGTGAGCCGCAGCGTGGCGAGCACCCGCTCGAGCGCGTCGGGGGTGTGGGCGTAGTCGACGAGCACGTCGAAGCCAGCCCCGGGCACCCGCACCGACTCCAGCCGCCCCGGCGCGCCCATCGCGGCGGCGAGGGCCTCGGCCCCGCGCGCGAGCGGGAAGCCCAGCACCCCGAGGGTGCCGAGGGCCGCGAGGAGGTTCTCGGTGTTGTGCGCGCCCAGCAGCGACGACCGCAGCGCGACCTCGCCCTCGGGGGTGTGCACCACGGCGTCGATGCCCGACGGGGTGGCGCCGCCGGCCACCACCCGCAGCGTCGCCGCGTCGCCGCGCGCGGAGTAGGTCCACGCGTCGGCGACCTCCGCGGCGAAGGCGCGCCCGACCGGGTCGTCGGCGTTGAGCACCGTGCCGCCGGGCGCAAGGTCGACGAAGAGCCGGCGCTTGGCGGCCACGTAGGCCTCCACGGTGCGGTGGAAATCGAGGTGGTCGTGCGTGAGGTTGGTGAACACCGCCGCGCGGAATCGCACGGCCTCCACGCGCCCGAGCGCCAGGGCGTGCGAGCTGGCCTCCATCACGGCGTGCGTCGCCCCGCGGTCGCGCATCGCCGCGAGGCGCCGGGTGAGCTCGTCGGCCTCGGGGGTGGTGTGCGCCGCGTCCCAGGTGAGCCCCCGGAAGCGGGACAATACCGTACCGAGTAATCCGCAGGGCGCGCCGAGGGCGTTGAGCGCGTGCTCCAGCAGCCACGCGGTGGTGGTCTTGCCGTTGGTGCCGGTGATGCCGACGACGTCGAGGCTCCAGGTGGGGTGGGCCCACACGCCGCTGCTCGCCCAGGCCATGGCGCGGTCGACGTCGGGCGCGACGAGGGTGGGAACCGGGACGTCCAGGGGCGCGGCGGCGAGCACGGCGAGGGCGCCGCGGGCGACGGCGTCGGCGGCGTAGGCGTGGCCGTCCGAGCGGGCGCCGCGGCGGGCCACGAA
>CAIOSS010000720.1 GCA_903860995.1 uncultured delta proteobacterium
ACGTCGTGGGCCCCGGCGTCGACGCCCGCCGGCGCGAGCGGCGCCCAGGAGAGCGTGCCCTGCCGGTCGGCCACGCCGCGCTCCTCGACCACGCACACCGGCATCGTCGGCGACCCGACCCCCGCGCCGGTCCCGACCCCGCCGGCGTGGTGGTTGGGGCGCAGCGACACCTCTGCGCGGTCGAGCATCCCGCGCGCCTCCGCCGGGGTGCGCGCCCAGCCCTCGTAGAGCACCGCGGCCAGCACCGCGCCCCGCTGCGCGCCGCCCATCTCGCGCCAGAGCAGCGGCGGGCCGCCGTGCGTGAGCTCGTACGCGCCGAGGTCGAGCACCACGTCGCGCAGCGGGCGCACGTCGACCCAGCGCGCGCGGCTCGCCGTGAGCCTGCGCGCGGCCTCGGCGTTGGCGAGATCGATCCGTTCGGCGAGCCTCATGAGGCGGTGCGGGGGCGGCGGGACATACCAATCCTCGTAAGCGCGACGGTCGCGCGGCGCGATCGTACCGCAACCCGCGGCCGGTTCGCGCCGGAGCTGTGCTACCCGTACCGGTCATGCCCTACCTCTTCGAGAACGACGAGCACGCCGCGCTGCGCGCCCAGGTCGAGCGCTTCGCCGCGGCGGAGATCGCGCCGCACGCCGACGCCTGGGAAGAGGCCGAGGAGTTTCCGCTCGACCTCTACCGCAGGGCCGCCGAGGCGGGGGTGCTGGGCGTCGGGTACCCCGAGGCCTACGGAGGCGCCGGCGGCGACCTGTCGCACGTGGTGGCGGCGAGCGAGTCGATGGTGCTCGCGGGCCGCTCGGTGGGCACCACCGTGGGGCTCGGCAGCCACGGCATCGCGCTGCCGCCCATCCTGCGGGCGGGCACCGAGGCGCAGAAGCAGCGCTGGGTGCCGCGGGTGCTGCGGGGCGAGTGGGTGTCGGCGCTGGCGATCACCGAGCCGGGCGGCGGCAGCGACGTGGCCAACCTCCAGACGCGGGCCGTGCGCGACGGCGACGAGCTGGTGATCAACGGCAGCAAGACCTTCATCACCTCCGGGGCGCGGGCCGACCTGGTGACCGTGGCGGTGCGCACCGGGGGCCCCGGGCACGGCGGCGTGTCGCTGCTGGTGGTGGAGAGGGGCACGCCCGGGTTTAGCGTGGGGCGTAAGCTGAAGAAGATGGGCTGGTGGGCGTCGGACACCGCCGAGCTCCACTTCGAGGACTGCCGGGTGCCGGTGGGCAACGTGCTCGGCGAGGTCGACCAGGGCTTCGTGACGATCATGCAGAACTTCGCGACGGAGCGGGTGTTCCTGGCGGCGCAGTGCGTGGCGATCGCGACGCTGGCGTACCAGGAGTCGGTGGCCTACGCCCGCGAGCGGATGGCCTTCGGCAAGGCCCTGAGCGGGTTCCAGGTGACGCGGCACAAGCTGGCGGACATGGCGACGCGCATCGCCGCGGCGCGCGCGCTGACCGGCGAGGTGGTGTCGCGCGTGCTGGCCGGGGACATGGCCGCCGCGGGCCTCGCGGCGATGGCGAAGAACACCGCGACGGACATGTGCAGCGCGGTCTGCGACGCGGCGGTGCAGATCCACGGGGGCTACGGGTACATGCGGGGATACCTGGTCGAGCGGCTGTACCGCGACGCGCGGCTCTACCCGATCGGCGGCGGCACCCGCGAGATCATGAACGAGATCATCAGCAAGCTCGAAGGCTACTGAGCGTCGCGCGGCGGGTCAGTGGACGACGGCCGAGGGCGCGGGGCCGTCCATGGCGTCGACCATGATCGCGACCTCCTGCATGAGGTAGCGCCCGGGCCCCTGGGTGCCGCACGAGCCGCAGCCCGCCATCGCCGACTGCGAGGCGACGTACATCTCCCGCGCGCGCCGGGGGTCGCCCGCGCAGGCCTCGGCCAGCACCGCGAGGGCCGCCGTCTCGCCGCAGCCGCCGTCGAGCGCGCGGGCCTGCTCG
>CAIOSS010000721.1 GCA_903860995.1 uncultured delta proteobacterium
ACCCCCACGAGCCGCCCCGCCGCCCCGGCGCCCGCCGGCGCCAGGCTGGCGCGCAGCCGGTCGCGCAGGGCGCCGAGCTCGTCGCTCACTCCCCGTACCGCCGGATCCTCGACCACATCCGCTCGAGGATGGTCGCGAAGGCCTCGACGCTCTCCTCGGGCACCTCGAAGAAGGACAGCCGCGCGGCCTTCGCCACCACCCGCACGCCCTTGAGCTTCGGGTGCCGCCGCAGGGCCCGCTGTAACATCCGCGCCACCGAGGCGCAGCGGTCGTTCTCGCTCATGCGCAGGCCCGCCTTCACCACGGCGGGCTTCTTCACGGCGGGCTTCTTCGCCGACGCGCTCTTCGCCGCGGCCTTCGCCGACGCGCTCTTCGCCGCGGCCTTCTTCGGCTTCCCGGCGGTGGCCTTCTTCGCGGCCGTGGTCTTCGTCGGGCGCCTGCTCCGGGTCGGGGTCGGCATGGGAGGCACCTTGGCGCGATCGGTCCCCCGCGCGCAAGCGCGGCGTGCGCCGCGCGACGTGATCCTCTTCGGCAAGAACGGGTGCAGCCACTGCGCCCGCGCGAAGCGGATGCTGGAGGCGAAGGGCTGGGCCTACGAGGAGATCCCCGCCACGCCCCGGCGCCGCCGCGCCGTCAGCGGCAAGGGCACCACCCCGCGGGCATTCCCTCCGCGCGGCTCAGTCCGCGTCGCCGTCGAGCTTCACCTTCGCCACCTCGCCGTTGAGCACCTCGCAGACGGCGAGCACCAGGGGGTGGGCCCGCAGCACGGCCTCCTTCGCGTTGCGCTCGACCTGCCGCGCGAGCTCCTCCAGGCGCGCGATGGAGGGCGCGTCGTCGGGCAGCGTGCCCTGCACCAGCTCCATCGTCGGCCGCGAGCCGAACACCCGCCCCGCCGCCTCCAGGATCACCGCCTGCGCTTCTTCGGTCGCCAGCTTCTTGCGGAAGAAGCTGTCGCGCAGGTCGATCGCGAGCCGCACCGCCTCGCCCGACACCTCCAGCGGCACCGCGCCCTTCAGCACCGGCACCAGGGTCTTGTCGACCGCGTCGACCACGCGCCGCCACGCGTCCATGGCCCCCAGGGCCGTCGACACGTCCACGGTCACGACCGGCGCGGCGGCCACCGCCATCGCCGCGGTCGCATCCGCCGTCGAGGCCTCGGTCGGGCGCGGGGCCGCGCTCACCCGCGGCGCCTGGATGAGCGCCGCCTTCGGGGGCGGCGGGGCCACCGACCTCGCCGGCGTCGTCACCGGCGCGGGCGCCATCTCGGGCGCGGCCGCCGTCGCCGCCGCCGTCGACATACGCGGCGGAGTAAACTTCGCCGCCCCGCCGGAGGGCCCCGCGGGCGCCCCCGGCCGCTGCACCGTCGGCGTCGGGGTGGTCGCCCCCCCAGAGGCGCCGGGCGACGGCGACCCGCCCCCGGTCGAGGGCCGCGCGGGCGGAGAAGCCCCCGCCGAGACCCGCCGCTCCATCTCCACCAGCCGCGCCATCAGCTCGTCGACCGGCACCAGGGTCGGGCGGTGCGACAGCCGCACGGCGGCCATCTCCAGCACCCAGCGCGGCTCGCGCGCGCGGCTCACGTCCTCGGTCACCTTCGCCCACGCGGTGAACATCCGCTGGAGGTCCGCCGGGTCGTGCTGCTTCGCGAGGGCCATCGCCTGCGCGCGCTCGTCGTCGACGAGGTCGAGCATGGACTCCGGGTCCCGGGCGACGCGGGCCACCACGAGGTCGCGCAGCACGCCCAGCACCCGCCGCGCGGCGTTGGGGAGGTCGAAGCCCTCGCGCGCGAACATCCCCACGGTCTCCAGCGCCGCGGCCGCGTCGCCGGTGAGCATCGCCCGCACCAGCGCGTCGAGCAGGCCCCGGTTGGCGATGCCGAGCAGCCGCGACGCCGCCACGCCGGTGAGTTCGCCCTCCACCCCGGCGAGCACCTGGTCGAGGAAGGTGAGCGCGTCGCGCAGCGAGCCCGCCGCCTCGCGGGCGACGAGCATCACGGCGTCCTCGTCGAAGCGCACGCCCTCCTGCGTGAGGATGTACGCCACGCGGTCGCGGATCTGCTTCGTCGGCAGCAGCCGGAAGTCGTAGCGCTGCACCCGCGACAGGATCGTCGGGATGACCTTGTGCACCTCCGTCGTCGCGAAGATGAACTTCACGTGCGGCGGCGGCTCCTCCAGGGTCTTGAGCAGGGCGTTCCACCCGTTGGTGGACACCATGTGACACTCGTCGATGATCACGACCTTGTAGCGGTCGCGCAGCGGGCGGTACGGCAGGGTCTCCTGCAGGCGCCGCACGTCGTCGACGCCGTTGTTCGAGGCGCCGTCGATCTCCTGCACGTCGGGGTCGCGGCCGTCGGCGATCTCCGTGCACGCCGCGCACTTCTGGCACGGCTCGGCGGTGACGCCCCCGCGCGCGAGGCAGTTGAGCGAGCGCGCCAGGATGCGGGCGATGGTGGTCTTGCCCACGCCGCGCGCCCCGGTGAACAGAAACGCGTGCGACAGCCGGTCGTGCGTGATGGCGTTGTGCAGCGTCTGCACGACGTGCTCCTGCCCGACGAGTTCAGCGAAGGTCTGCGGCCGCCACTTGCGAGCGAGGACGAGGTAGCTCATGCGAGCGCGCACTCTAGGTTCGCGGAGGTGGGCCGGTCCACATCGCGACACGGCCGCGCGGAGCGCTGGCGGGCGGGGCGCCGATCGGCTACCCACTGGGGTCGGCGAACCGTGCTCGACCCCAGCGTGCGCAAGGCCGTCGATCAGCTCTGGGACCTCGTGTGGTCCGCGGGCGTCACCAACCCCCTGGCGGTGGTCGACTACCTCACCGGGCTCTTCGCCCTGTCTCGCTCGGGCGCCGCGGCGACGAACGACGCCCCGCTCGCGCTCGTGGCCGAGGCCGCCGCGGCGGGCGACGCCCCGCGCTGCGTCGGGCTCATGGGCGGCGCCATGGAGTCGCTCGGCCTCTCCACCCCCGACGAGGCCCTCTGGCGGGACACCGCCCTGCTCGCCCGCGCCGTCGCGTGCGCCCGCCGCATCACCCCCGGCGAGCGCAACCGCGACCTCCTCGGCGACTGCTTCGAGCACGTGCTCCGGCGGCTCAGCACCGCCGGGCATTTCGGGCAGTTTCGCACGCCGAGGCACGTGGTGCGCTTCCTGGTGTCCGCCGTCGACCCGCGCCCCGGCGAGGCCGTGCTCGACCCCGCGTGCGGCACGGCGGGCTTCCTCATCGCGGCCCACGAGCACCGCCGGGGGCGCGCCGGCACCTACCTCGGCGACGAGTGCGACTGGACCATGGCCCGCATCGCGGCGGCCAACATGATCCTGCACGGGGTGCAGGGCGCGGACATCCGCCGGCGCGACGCGCTCACCGACACCGCGGCCGAGGCCGACGTCATCCTGGCCAACCCCCCCTTCGCCGGGAGCGTCGACGCGGCCCGCCGCCGGGCCTTCGCGTCGGGCTCGTCGCGCAGCGAGGTGCTCTTCCTGGAGCTGATGATGCAGCGCCTGAAGCCCCGCGGGCGCGCCGCCGTGGTGGTGCCCGCGGGCCTGCTCACGAGCCCCGCGCGGGGCGCGGTGTACGTGCGGCGCAAGCTGGTGCGCGAGCACGGGCTGCGGGCGGTGATCGAGCTGCCCGCGGGGGTGTTCCGCCCGTACACCGACGTGCGCTCGGCGGTGCTGCTCTGGCGGCGCGGGGGGAGGGCGGGCGACGTGCTCATGGCCCGCGTGCGCAGCGACGGGTACTCCCTCGACGACCGGCGCGAGCCCACCGGCGCGAGCGACCTCGACGCGCTCCTGCCCCACCTGCGCGACGGCGCCGATCGGTCCGCGCTGCCGCCCCTCCTGGGCCGCCGGGTGCGCCGCGCCGAGCTGGGCGACGCGTGCGCCCTCGGCCCCGGCCGCTACGTCGCCGACGCCCTCCCCCCGGCGCGCG
>CAIOSS010000722.1 GCA_903860995.1 uncultured delta proteobacterium
CCCGCGGTCGCACGCGCCTCGCGCAGCGATCGCACGAATGCGGGGGTCGCGAGGCCTCGGCGCTGCTCGACCCCGAGCGCCGCCGCGCCGAGGCCCGCGAGCAGCAGCGGGGTCAGCACGAGGGCGCGCCGCCAGCGGGACTCGCTGCGGTCGATCCACGGGAGCACCGCGACGTAGGTCGTCAGCACGCCCGGGATGACCATCGTACCGACGATCTGCCAGGGGCCATGGAAGTACCGCAGCAGCTGCGAGAGCGGCGAGAAGAACCACTCGGGCACGGCAGGGAAGTGGCTCGACGGATCGGCCGGCGCGTCGAGGGTGACGCCCCAGCGCCGGGCCATCCAGGTGACCACCGCCAGCGTGAGCAGCGCCGCCGCCCCGTCGCGCGCGGCCTGCCCGGGCCACCAGCGCGCCTGCGGGTCCCCGCGCCCGGCGTCGCCCTTCAGGCCGTGCCGACGCACCATCGCGACGTGGGCCCAGACGCCCAGCAGCAGCGCCAGGGGCACCACCCAGACGTGGAGCGTGTAGAAGCGCGTGAGGGTCAGCTGGCCGTAGTGCGCGCCGCCGAGGAGGAAGCGCTTCAGCACCGGACCGACGACGGGGACGCTCCCGATGATGCCGGTCTCGATGCGCGAGACCCAGTAGCCGCGCTGGTCCCACGCGAGCGGGAAGCCCGTCATCGCGGCGAAGAGCGCGAGGCCGCCGAGCCCGAGCCCGAGGAGGTGGTTGAGCTCGCGCGGTCGGCGGGTGGCGCGGTCGAGCACCACCTGAACGAGGTGAAGCCCGAGCAGCACCACGATGCCGTGGGTGCCGAAGTGGTGGAGTCCGCGCACCAGGCGCCCCCAGGGAAGCACCGCGTCGAGGTACCAGGTGCTCGACCACGCCGCGCTGGTGCCCGGCGAGTACACCGTCATCATCGCGGCGCCGGTGAGCGCCTCCAGCAGCAACAGCGCGACGAGAGAGGCGCCGAACACCCGGCGCCAGCGAGGACCGCCCGGCATCGCCACGTCGACCGCGCGAGAGAGAGCGCCCGGCAGCCCGGTGCGCTCTTCGAGGAAGGCCTTCCAACGGGAGGGTGTGTCCATCGCGGCTCTCAGCCCTCCTCGCGGATGCGCTCGGCGGTGCCCAGGCGGAAGCGCGCCCAACGGACCTCGACGCGCCCCTCGCGGACCCGCGATTCGATCGAGTCCATGGAGCGCGGCGACGGGCCGCGCAGTGCTGCGCCCGTGGGCGAAAAATCGCTGACGTGGCAGGGGCACACGAATCCGGTGGCGTTGTGTTCGATGACGCAGCCGAGGTGCGGACACACGGCCGACAGCGCGCGGAGCGACGCGGTGTCCTCACCCCTGCGGAGCAACCAGACGGTGCCGATGCGCCGGTCGGGCGAGACCTTCCAGGCGTCGACCTCGGCGCCGACGATGTGGGCCTGGAGGGGTGTGCCGACGACGAGATCATCCCAGCGGGCGACGGCGTACCAGCCCTCGTCGCCGCCCGGCGGTCGGCCCGGCAGCGGGGGTGTGTTGGCGGCGGCAGCCACCAGCGCGGCCGCGGGGAAGACCGCCACGCCCACGGCCGCGGCGCTCGTGACTCCGGCCACGACCTTCAAGGCCTTTCGTCGGTCGACCATTCTTCAGGAGCCTCTCGGGTGCACAGCCACGTTGAAGTACCGCTGACGGTACCGGGAGCAGTGCACTATGTTCGCGGTTGATGTCCGGTCCGGGTCGATTCCATTACTTCGTTCATTTCTTCGCTGCCGCGCTCCTTCTGATGGGTTGTCCCGCCCGCTTCACGCAGGGGCGCACGACCGTATCGGAGGTGAACCTCCGGGGCGTGCAGAACGTGGACGGTGAGGACCTCCGCACCCGCATCGCCACCCGCGAGACCCCGCTCTGGCCCGCCAACCGGCCGCGCCTGCTGCGCTGGTGGCGCTGGTGGTGGGTCGACCCGGCGTACCTCGACTCGGCCGCCCTCACCCGCGACCAGGCCCGCGTGCAGCGCTTCTACCAGGCGCGCGGGTACTACGAAGCCCATGTCTCGCCCCCGCGGGTCACCGACCTCGGCAACAGCCGAGCGCGCATCGACATCGACGTCGCGGAGGGCGAGCCCACCCGCGTGGAGGACCTTCGCCTGCGCGGGTGCGAGCAGGGCGACACCGACCCGCTCCCGGAGCGAATCTGCAACACCGTGTACTCCGGGCTGCGGACCACCCCGGGCTCGCTCTTCGACGAGGAACGCTTCCGCTTCGACCGGTCGCTGATCTTCGACGCGCTCCGAGAGGGAGGGTATGCGACGCCGACGGTGATCCCCCACGCCGCGGTCGACCCCGAGACCCGGCGCGCCTGGGTTGAGTACACCGCGCGCTCGGGCCCGCGAAGCCGCTTCGGGGTCGTCACGCTGCGCCTCTCGCCGAGCACCGACCCCTTCACCGGGACGCGCCTCCCCAACGGGCTGCCGGTGTCGGTCATCCGCTCGGCGCTCGACATCAGCCCGGGCGCCCGCTACTCGCGTCGCGCGCTCGCCGACGCCCAGCAGGCGCTCTTCGACCTCGGCGTCTTCGGCATCGCGCGCATCGAGGAGGCCCCGCGCCCG
>CAIOSS010000723.1 GCA_903860995.1 uncultured delta proteobacterium
CTCCGCCGCGGGCTCGAGCGCCTCGTGACCGCGGCGACCGCCATCGCGGCACTGGAGTCGACCGGGCCGCCGAAAGAGACGCGAAAGACACGGGCGAATTGAGACCAGAGGACAGCCATGAATGGAGAGGGGCTGCGATCACCTGACAGCTCGTCGTGAGACGCAGCCCTTTTAGGAGCCCCTCGCCATTCATGGAGAGGGGCGCGCGGCAGCGGGGGTGAGGTTTGCGCGAGCTTCGACGCATGGCCGCTCTTCGGCCTCCCCCACGCGGACCTCTTCGCGCACTTGCTCGAGGTCATCCACTCCACTCCCACTGCCACGGAAGCGCACGAGGTAAGACCGCGCGTCATGCCCTGAACGGCTGACCGGGAATGGCGCGGATAGACGTATGGCCGTCCCGCCGTGGCGAGCCTTCCACCCGGGGTAGCCCGCGGGATTACGAGCCGGGCGTGAGCGGCCTCGGAATACCCAGCGAATTGAAGCGGACCCGACGGGACCCGAGAGCGGAACTTTCTCAACCCTCGCTCGGGGCGTCGAAATGGCTTGTTCGATGCAGCGTGACATGTAACAAGGTCGAATGGCTGCTCGTTCACTATTCGTTGTTGCGGTTTTGGTCGCAGCATGTCAATCGCCCTCAACGACACCGCCGGATGATACCGGGATCGATCTCGGTACGGGTGATGCCGTCGCGGACGTGGCGGTCGATACCGCTGGAGATCGTGGTGCCCCTTCGGACATCTTCAGCGACACAACCTCCACGCCGGACGTGCCTGCCGACATCCTCGTCGTGGACGCTGGATCCCCGGACACCGGGCCGAGCCCCGTGACGGACGCTGGATCCCCGGACGCCGGGCCGCGTCCCGTGACGGACGCTGGATCCCCGGACACCGGGCCGAGCCCCGTGACGGACGCTGGATCCCGGGATGCCGGGCCGGTGGTTGCCGGCACGAGTCGGGTGCTGAGGTTTCGGAATGAGTGCGCCACGACGACGGTGCAGGTGGGCTCGACGGGCGGCTTCGTGAGGGATTGCGGGCCCGGTGGATCATGCCCGGCGGGCACCGCCTGCTCGGCCGCGCGCGTGCCGCCCGGGTGCTTCTGGGTGCTCCCCGCGCCCTCGAGCGGCAATCGCGTTCTGGCGCCTGGCGAGAGCGTAACGTACGTGATCGACACTCCGGCGATCAACCATATTCAATGGAGTGGCAACGTGTACGCAAGCACCAACTGCTCGGGCGGCAGCTGTGCGACCGGGCGCTGTCCGGGGGGAACCTGCGCTCCCGGGGTCGGGCCTGAGGGCCCGACCACCCGCGGTGAGTTTACGTTACTCGACAACACCATCGACTATTACGACATCTCGATGATCGATGGCGTCAATGTTCCAATGTCGATGGGCGTCGATCCGAGCGGGCGCTACCGTCCGGCGCCTCCCGCCCCGCAAGGTGCGTACTGGTGCGGCACCGGCGGCGGCTCTACCGCCTCGCACCCGTCGCTGACGCCGTGCAGCTGGAGTTTCAACCCCACCAACGTCGCGGGCGCTGACCGTTCGAACCTGTTGCGATACGTCCTGCCGAGCGATCGCACCTGTACGACCGACACCGACTGCGCGGGTGTCGGCGTATGCGGCACCATCATCGTGCCGGGCACGGCGCGCGCCGAGCGGCGGTGCGGCGAACAAGTCGGATGGTGGACCGCCAACCAACTCTGCAGTGAAACCTCGGGCACGCTCGTTGCGGCCCTCGACTGCGGCGGTGTCGTGAGCGGCCCGGGCGGTGGGCGTCGCAGGGACCTCTTCGCGTGCTCGGGCCCGTACAGCCAGTCTTGTTACTCCGCTGGTGCAGCCTCGACGTGCTGCGGTTGCGCCGTCTGGCCGGGCTATCCCACGACCAGTACGTGCCAGTCGCAAAACCCCGACTGGAACGCGACGGTGCTCCCCTGGGTGACGTTTGCGAAGAGCGCTTGTCCCACGGCGTACAGCTATCAGTACGACGACCCCAGCAGCACGTTTGTCTGTCGCAGCGAGGGTGACCTCAACGGCACGGACTACGTCATCACGTTCTGCCCGGGCGGACGGCGCGGATTCTAGGGCGGTAGCCGGGTGGGTCGGGCGCACGAGCCCGACCGGTGCTCCGCGCCAGTGCCTCGTCGCAAGAGTTCTTCCGGGTTGCGAGCTGCGCTCAGGCCGACCCAGTGCGCCGCGGAGCGACGTCGACGCGCGCCCGACCGTCGCTGGGGCGATTCCGCCGAGCGGTGAAGTGTCTGACGTACAGCAGTGACGGGCGAGGGCTCTGTGTGTTATCCGAGATGTCTCTTGGACACGGTGAAACATGGGCTCCGTCCCGCTGGATCAGTGAGTCGCGTTGTCCGGCTGCACGTCGCGCTCGTCGTCGCGACGATGGCCGCGTGGCCCGCAGCCGCCGTGGCGCAGGCAATCGATCCGGCGCTCGTCGCCTCGCGACGCGACGCCATCCGGGATGCGCTCGCGGCCAGCGATGCAGGCGACCACGCGCGGTCGCTCGACCTCGCGATGCGCGCCGAGCGCATCGCTGCGTCGCCATCGCTCCGGGCAATCATCGCCCGGGAGGCTGAATACCTCGGCAATTGGGTGCTCGCGCTCGGCGAGGCTTCGCAGTGCGAAGCCGAAGCGCTTCGTGACTTCACGATACCCGACCGGGATAGCGTCCTCCAGGAATGTCGGAGTTTGAGCGTGCGCGCCGAGCGTCAGGTCGGCCACTTGCGATTGCGGTTGCCCATGCCGCGGCCCGATGGGCTGCACGCGTCGATCGGCGGTGCGGTGATTCCGCCGGTGGCCTGGGGTCTCCCGTACGTCGTCATTCCCGGCACCATCGCAGTGGAGGTCGGCGCAAACGGGTATGAGACCTACCGGTCGAATATCGAGGTCTCTGCAGGGCAAGCCGTCGAGCGGCACGTTGTGCTCGCGCCACTGGCGATTGCGAGGACGGCGGCTCCGGCGACTCCGCACCCTGTCGCGCCGCGCCCGTCCGCGGGTGGCGGCCCCTGGATCGTCGGCGGCGCCGGGCTCGCAAGCCTCGGCATCGCCGGGATTTTCTACGGGCTGAGCCAGGCGGCCTACCCGTCGTGCGCGGACTCCTCCCGGGGTTGCCCGGACTCGGAAGAAGCGAGTTACGACCGCTATGCTCGGTACTCTGTCTACGCGCAGATCGCCCTCGGCACCGGCGCCGCAGCCCTCGCGACGGCCGCTGTGTGGTGGGCCGTGGGACGGCGGGCACGCCCGGCGAGCGCGCCCCGCGCCATGCTTCAAGTGACACCGACCTCCGGTGGTGCATCGCTGGGCATTGCTGGTCTGCTATAGCTACGCTTGCTCGTGCTTCATGATGGCAAGCAGGTGCCCTGGCGATACCCACCGCGACGATCACACGCTGCCAGAGGCAGCGGTAGGCCTTCTGTTCCCTGGAGATTCATGCGTATTCCGCTGTTGCGCTCGCTGAGTTGCCTCGCATTCACGGCTGTCTTTGCGTGCGCTACATGCGTGCCGAGACCCTTCCCTCGCGCCGTCGATGCCGGTGCCGATGCCTCCTTCGCGGAGGTTGGTGCCAGGGACGTGCCCGTGTCCAGTGATGCAATCGACTCGAGGGTTATCGACGTTGAGCTCACGGACACCTCCTCCACAGTCGATAACGCCGAGGTCGCGGCGGTCACCGACAGCATGAGCGACGTCGGAGGCCCCGACGTCGGCGGGAGCGACGTCGGCGGGAGCGACGTCGGAGGCCCCGACGTCGGCGGGAGCGACGTTGGAGGCCGCGACGTTGGAGATGCGGTTGACGCGGGGCCACTTCCGATGGCCTCGGATCGGATACTCACGGTCCGCAATGCGTGTCCCGATACCACTGTGACCGTCGGAACAACGGGCGAATTCGTTGGCGAATGCGGCACGGATGGAAGCTGCCCCGCGGGCAGTGCTTGCCTTCCCTCACGCACGCCACCCGGGTGCTTCTGGGTGTTGCCAGACCCGGAGGTCGGCTCGCGCATGCTGCGAAGTGGCGAGAGTGCCACCTATGTACTTCGCACTCCGGCCCTCAATCATGTGCGATGGAGCGGCGAAATTTATGGTCGCACGGGCTGCGCCACGATTGCCAATTGCGAGACCGGTCGCTGCCCCGGAGGTGAATGCGGTTCGGGGGTCAGCCCGATCGGTCCCACGACGAAGGCAGTGCTGACGCTGGTTGATAATAGAGACGACTCCTATGGCGTCTCGATCGTCGATGGGGTGAATCTACCCATGTCCATTGGCGCCGACACCGCGGGCACCTACCGGCTCAGCCCGACCGGGACGGCCGGCGACTACTGGTGCGGTAACAGCGGCGCGCAGATGCCTTCCAGCGCCGCATTGACCGGATGCTCGTGGAACTTCGATCCCACCATGGTCGATGGCTCCAATCGCTCTACGACACTGAGGTTTGTCGTGCCGACCGCTCGCTCCTGCACCGACGCGGCAGGCTGCATGGCACCGGAGGTCTGCGGGACGGCCATCCTGGACGCCCCGACGCGCCCGAGCCTGCGCTGCGGAAGACAAATCGGCTGGGCGACCCCGCACCAGCTCTGCCGCGACGCCGCGGGCGCCTACGTTGATGTGTTACGGTGTGCAGAGTCCGCCCCGGGGGGTGTCGGAAGCCGTAGTGATCTCTTCTCCTGCACCGGTGCCTACGCGCCGTCGTGCCGTGTCTCCGGTGCCTCATCGACGTGCTGTGGGTGTGCCGTGTGGCCCCAGGCGCCATCGATCGCTGCGTGTGTGTCCGAGAATCCCGGGTGGACCACCGTCGCGCGACCGTGGGCGGCGTTTCTAAAAAACGCTTGTCCTACTGCGCGAAGCTACGCAGACGACGAAGGCAGCAGCACATTCCGGTGCCGCACGGAGAGCAGTCCCAATGGCACCGATTACGTAGTCACGTTCTGTCCCGGTGGCGTGCGGGGATTCTAGCGGAGAACCACGGAGGACAGTCATCGTTCCCGCGCCCCGAGACTGCCAACTTCGTCGGTGGCCCCCCAGCTACTCGACGATGAATTGACGGCGAGGTTGACTCAGCCCGGCATCCCGTGTCGCCCGGTCAACGGGGGCGTCTTCGTCGCCCGCGGCCCTCCGTGAGTGATGGCGATGCACCCGCGAACGCCGGGCATGAACCGTTGTTAGGTCTGCAACTCCAACGTCGATCAACCCCACATCCACGACGTCTGCAACGCCGGTGTCGAGACCTCCCGCGTCGGGCGGTGTCGGTCGGGCGACGATCGCGGACGGGCCTCCGGTGCCAGACTCCAGGAGGGGCCGGTCTCGATCGCGAACTGTTGGGCCGGAGGGTGCTCCGGCGCCATGGAGAAACCACGCTGTCCCGGCGATAACGGCGATGGATGTCGTTGCGAGCGCGGCGAAGCGCCCCCGTGCGACGGGTGCCACGGCCACGACCACGGACACGGCCGCGGTCATCGAAGACGGGCCCGATGCCTCCATGGTGGGGGGCGCCTCCGCCGCCACTGCATCCTCCGGCGGCGCACCCTGGACGGCGCGGGGAGTCGCCTCCGGAAGCGCCTCGACGAGCGCCTCGAGCAGGAGCCCGGCGTGCGCGTAACGATTGGCCGGGTGCGGCGCGAGCGCCTGGAGCAGCACCGCCTCCCACGCGCCGACATCGACACCGAACCGTGCCGGCGTGGGACGGACTGGTGACATCACTTCACGGAAGAGATCTGTGCGGTGGGAGGACTTGTAGGGGCGCTGGCCGACGAGTACCTCGACGAGCAGCAGCCCGAGGGCGTGCACGTCTGTCCATGGGCCCGTGCGCGCTCCGCTAACCTGCTCAGGGGATGCGTAGCGTGGCGAAAACGCGACGGCGGAGGAGCTGGTGCGAGTGACACCGCTCAATGGAAGGTCGACATCCCCTTCCATCAACTTCGCGAGACCGAAGTCGAGGAGCCGCAGCGTGGACCCGTGAGTGGCCTCCACCACCATGATGTTCATGGGCTTGATGTCCCGGTGCGCGATGCCCTCGCGGTGGGCCTCCTCGACGGCCTCGAGCACCGGGCGAAACAATCGAAGGGTCTCCTCCGGGGAGCGGCCCCCCTGACCCGCGCGCGCCGCCAGATCAGCCGCGAGGGTGCCGCCGGAGATCCATTCGAGCACGATGAATGGGGCCTCGGGCCCGGTGGGCAGCTTCGTTGCGCCGAAGTCGAGCACCTGCACGATTGCCGGGTGGCGCAGCTTCGCGATGGTCTTGGCCTCTTGCACGAAGCTGGAGAGGAAGATCTCCGCCTGGACCGGGTCGGTCGGCACCTTGAGCACCTTGATCGCCACATGCCGGTCGAGGCCCACCTGCATGCCACGGTAGAGGAGCCCGAAGCCACCTTCGGCGACGAGCGCCTCGATGAGGAAGCGCCCCGCGAGCAGCGTGCCGACCAGCGAAAATGGGTCTGACAGAACAGGGGCGGCGCGCTCTCCCATGCCATCAACACTCTTCATCAGCAGTCCGTAACACGCCCCGCAGCGGTGTGTCACGAAGCCGACGGGTACTGGCGGCGCAGGGCCCGGCCCGCGAGGTCATCGGGTGCGGGATGGTGCGCCGGTCGTGCCCATGGCCCGTGCGCGGCTGACGCCGGAGCGGACCTCCTTCGCTCAACGCCGGGTGAGCAGCCACCCGAGCAGCGCGATGAGCCCGATCGATACCAGCGCCACGGCGATTGCTACGACGCGGTCGCGGCGCGCAGGTACCGTCGCCGCAACAGACTGTGGTGCGCGTCTCCCTGCGTCCCGCGTCGCGAGCCCGGCTGCTGCGGATCTCGACTGAATTTCAACGCAATCGACGCGCTCGGTGTGCACGTTGCGGCCATCGGTAGGGGTCGGCACCGGGCCGACTTCGCGTCTTCCCGGTGCCTCGACCTCTCGAGGTAGCTTCATCGTCGACCCGGTGCCGGATACCTCAGCACCGACGAGCCGGGCTGGGAAGCCATGGGGGTCGGCCCACGCATCCGCGTAGGCCTCCGTGGAGTCGGTCACTTCCGTTGCGACGGACAGAGTCGCATCGAGATCGAGTGGCGCGTCGACCGGGCCTGACGCGGCCATCGCCAAATCGAGCGATGGGCCCGGGGCGTCGATGATCGTACGATCGATTCCATCGTCTACGTCGCTCGGCTGCGGGGCGAGAGCCTCGACGCGGCTGAGTGCCGGGACGGGGTGGGGCTCGGCGAGCGCGGGCGCGGGCGCTCGGCGAGCGGACTCCCAGGCCTCGGCGAGCGCCGCGCGGAGGGATGCCACATCCGGCGGCCGACGATCAGGGTCGAGCTGGGTTGCGCGGCTCGCGACGAGCGTCACCGCGGGCGGGATGTCATCTCGCCGTAAGCTCACCACAGAGAAGGCATCGAAGTTCGCGGACTCGGCGGAGGGACTCGCGGCCGGGTCGGTGGTGCACTCCATCGCGATGGCTCCGAGGGCGAATACGTCGCACGCGACGCCCGCCCCGCCAGGCTCGTCGTCGAGTTCTGGGGCGGTGTAGTCGCTGCTGCGGCCACCGGAGAGGCGGTCGCCCAGGAGCGTTGCGAGGCCGAAGTCGAGGAGCGATACGCGAAGCGCCTCGTCGTCGAGGAACACCACGATCGATTCCGGATCGATGCCGCCGTGCACGAGCGCAGGCGTGGTTGCATGGGCGTAGGCGATGGCCTCGCACGCGCGATCGAGAACGTTGGCCAGTAAACCTGCCGCTGGAGCCGTGCCGCCGTCGTGAGCGCGCGCGAAGATGTACCTCAAGGAGTGGCCAGGGACGGCTTCGAGGACGAGCCATGAGCGTCCGAACGAGGTGCCGTGCGAGAGGGTGCGCGCGATGCTGTGGTGCGAACACCTGACGAGGCGATTGGCAAGGTCTTCGAACGCGCGGGCCCGATTGGCGTCGTCGCCGAACGGAGGGAGCAGCTTGACCAGAACCTCCGCGCCACCGAGTGAGTCGTGTGCGGACCAGCAGTCGCCCAGCCCCCGGTCATCGTGCGGCGCGATGAGACGAAAACGGCCGTCGAGGACGATGTCGGGCGCAAAATCACTCATGGGTCGAATCTCGATACCTTTCATTCGCGTGAGGTCTCATGGGCATCCGTGTATCCGTGGCTCACTGGCGTAAAAATGCCAGGCCGCGTGTCGTAATGGATATCTGCTCGGCCGTGACATCAACTCTGTCGGTCGGGCCACTCGCCTTCGTCGTGATTTCGGCTCTGGAGAGAGCCAGCGGGCGACGCATGAGATCGCGAAACGCAATCGCGCGCAACCCCCTGAGATCCCGGTAGGGGCGGCCCTTTCTACACCGCCCACCAGACAGGTCCCGGCGAGCTGAGGGATCCCCTCCTATTACGACCGCGGCCTCCGCCTCGGCGAGCGCCCCCGCCGCGGCCTCCTCGCGGGCCTGCCAGGCGGGCGGGCGTCCCGGACCGTGCGACGCCTGCGCGTACGCCTCGCGGGCCTTCCTCACCGCGGCCAGTGCTGCAGTGGCCTGCCCTGCCAGGAGCTTCCGCGCCTCCATGGCGTGTCGAGGCCATGCGCGAGGCCCCCGCCGGGCGTGAGCGGCATCCGAATCCCTATCAATCCCATTGAGAATTGAGGTGATCTCTCAGCGTCGACTCGAGAGTAGACCTTGCCTTGTGATGAGAGGACTGGACCCAGCCGCGGAACCGCGGTGTCACACGCGCTCCAGATCTTCCGCTCGTCCACCAAACGGCGCTGGGACGACCTGCTCGCTGCGCCAATCGACCCGCTCGGCGGGTGGTGGGACGCCTGCGGCATCGGTGATCACGATCCCGTTCCCGGCCCCGCGCCTGGCGGCGACGGCCGCCGGTGTCGAGCGCCTGCGTGAGCATCGCGGCCGGCTGGGCTGCCTTCCGTCGGACGCGGTTCGTCGTTGGTCAACGCCTTCCGAGCGATGGATACTCTGCCGATGAAGACCCTGAAGCCCGTTTCGATGAGCGTGCTGCAGCGCGTGTTCGAGGTCGACGAACGGTGCTTCCTCACGGTGTCCGCGCTCGCGTGCGTGAGCCTCGTGGGCCCTGCTGCAGGGCCGATGCTCGAGGCTGAAATCTGGCGCAGCTTCGAGCGCGCCATGGGGCCCTCGGCGGTGCTCGATGACGCGATGCCGAAGGGGCGCGGCGAGGTGCTGCTCGCCGCGTGCGCATGTGCCCCCGATGACGCCCCGGACGTCACGGTTGGGGTGCGGCTCGGTTCGCTCGAGGTGGTGCAGCGGGCGCCGGTCGGCCCGCTGGCGCTCGCATCGTTTGCTCCGCTGGGCATCGGTGACTCCGAGCGTACGGCGAGGGTTGGCACCTCCGATGCGAACTGGTTCCGCGAGGACCACCCGGGCCTGCCGAAAGACCTCGACCGCCGAGGCTTCAACGTCGCCCCGGACGCCATGCAAATTGACGGTTTCTTTCTCGGCAACGAAGACTTCTCGCTCACGGGCATGAGTCGGGATCGACCGCGCATCGAGGGGTGTCTGCCGGGCCTCGCGGCGCGTGCGTTCGTCTCCCGGCACTCGCGCTTCGAAGAGATTCCGATGCGGCTGGACACCGTGCATCTGCTCGTCGATGAGCTGCGCGCGGTGCTGATATTTCGTGGCGTCGCGGAGGTCTCCGAACACGACGCCGACGACGTGACGCACCTCCTTCTGGCCTGGGAGCGCTTCGGTGCGCCGCGCCCTGTGGAGCACTATCAGGGAGCCCTCGCGCGGCGAACGAGTGGCGCCGGCCGAGGGCGCGCTGCGCTCCGCGACGACGAGCTTTCGATCGAGGGCGCACCAGGGGCCGATGCGCTCGTGGCGGCCTCGGGCGCACCGAGGCGCGAGGGCGCGGCCGCGGCAAGAGAGCGCGATCGCGCCGCCGCCGAACTGCGAAGCCTGCGGTACAAGCTCGGGCGCCTCGGTGTCGATGAGGCGACCTTCGCCCGGGAGCCGGCGCCCGACGGGCCTCGGCTCGCCGCGCCGCCGGCAGAGGACTTCGCCGCGGCCATCTCCCTCGCGTCGGAGCGCAACGAAGCTGCCCAAGCGACGGCCGCTACCCGTCGCGTCGAAGTCGAGGCGCTCGCGAGGGCGCTCTGCGATCGTTGTGGCGTCGATTACGACGAGGTCGTCACATCCCGCGGGGGCCCGCCGGAGGTGACAACCTCTCGCGGCGCGGCCCGTTTGCTCGCGGCATACCGCGCCGCGGCTCACCGGCGTCCGGCGGCGCGACCCGTCGGAGAGGCCGACCGCATGCGGGCGCGGCAACAGTGGATCGAGCGCATCGCCCGCGGTGAGAGCCTCGCGGGGGCCGACCTGACGGGCGCCGATCTCTCGCGGCTGAGCCTCGTCGACATCGACCTGCGGGAAGCGCTGCTCGAAGGCGCGGACCTGACGGGCGCGGACCTGACGGGTGCCGACCTGACCGGCGCGGTGCTCGTTCGCGCGGTGCTCGACGATGCGACGCTCACCGACGCACGACTTGCGAGGGCCAACCTGGGGTACGCAACGCTGATCGGCGCGCGGGCCTCGGAGGGCGTCGACCTCACCGACGCGACGCTCTGGAACACCAACCTCGCGGGGTGCTCGTTGCGCGGGGTCACGCTAGGCGCCGCGACGTTGACCGGGGCAGACCTTTCGAAAGCACAACTCGAAGGCCTGAGCGCTCGCGGAGCGACCTTCATCAAGGTGGATCTCACGGGCGCCCGGCTCACGGCCGCGAGCCTACAGAAAGCGCTGTTCGTCGAGTGTGCGCTCTCGAAGACCGACCTGCGCGATGCCCGATTGAAGGGGGCGACGTGGGTAGGGTCGCGCGGCGAGGACACGTGCTTCGCCCGCGCCGAAGCCGAGAACATTCGCATGGTCGAGGGCTGCTCTTTCGAGCGCGCAGACTTTCAGGGCGCGCGCCTGCAGGGGTCGACACTGCGCGGGACACGCCTCGCGGGCGCGAACTTCACGCGGGCCAACGCGGACCGCGCTGACTTCTCATCCTGCGACCTGCGGGGGGCCACGCTCACCCAATGCTCGGTGCGCGACGGCCTGCTCATTCGGGCCGATCTTACGGACGCCGTGATGACCGCCGCGGGCCTTCTCGGGGCCGTGATGCAGGCGGCGACGGTGCAGGGAGCAAACCTGCGCGATGCGGTGCTCTTCGGCGCCCACCTGACACGCTGGCGGGGCGATCCAGCGTCGGTCGAGGGCGCCGTCATGAGTCGTACCTCTCTTCGTAAAGGCGTCTCGTGAACCGGGCCGACGTCGAGGCGAGGCTTCACGCCGGCGGGACCCTCACCGACCTGGACCTCGCGGGTGTCGATCTCGCGGGGGCAAGCCTCGCGGGGGCGGTGTTCACCGGGGTGTCGCTCCGTGGGGCTTCCCTGTGCGGTGCACACCTCGCAGAGGTTGTGTTCGAGGACTGCGATCTCACCGATGCCGACCTCGGCGAGGCCACGGGAGACTTCGCCATCTTTTCGCGCTGCGACCTCACGGGCGCGCGGCTCAAGGGTGCGAGCCTGCGAAGCGCGCGGTTCTCGGAAGTCTCGCTCGTGCGCGCGGACCTCACCGCGGTGCAACTGGCCCGCGCCACCCTCGACCGATGTGACCTCACCGGTGCGTCGCTGCGGGGTGTCTCCCTCGACGGCGTGACGATTCTCTCGTGCCTCGTGGAGTCCCTCGACCTCACGAACGCATCGTTCGCGGGCGCATTGCTGTTCAAGGTCGATCTCAACACCGCGACGCTGACCGGGACGACGCTTCGCGGCGCCATTCTCCACGAATGTGTGTTGACCGCGCTCGACCTTACGGGCGCCGACCTCACGCGGACGCAGTTCGCCGGCTGCGACATGGCAAACGTCATCCTGGAGCGCGCGACGCTCACCCAGTGCGGCTTTCAGGGTGCCAACCTCGCGCAGGCAAATCTAAAGCGCGCGACTGGCACGGCGGTGGTCTTTGTCGACGCCCAGTTGCGGCACGCGACGCTGCGTGGGGCACGGTTGCCCAACTCGCTGCTCGTCGGCGCAGACCTCCGCGGCGCCAACCTCACGGACGCAGACCTGCGGGGGTGCGTCTTGCAACGGGTCAACGCCATCGGGGCGCTCCTCATGGGGGCCGCGCTCGCAGAGGCGGACTTCTCCTACGCCGAGGTGTCCCGCGCCAACTTCACCGGCGCATCGCTCGACGGTGCGCTGTTTCACGGAGCGGTCGCGCTCGACACGGTCGGTCGGTCGGTAGGATGGATCGGCGACGACGTGGAGCTAGCGGCCGCCGAGCGACGAATGAAGGGAGTCGATGCAGGTTGATGCAACACAGTGCGACGAATCTAGACGAGGGCGCGACGTGGCAGGACACCGGCACCGTCACGATGCTCGAGGGCATCACATGCATCGTGCGCGCTGGAGCCGGCGTGCACCGAGCGCGGCGTGCGGTGGGGTGCCTGGTGGCACCGGTCGTGGGCGACCTGGTGCTTGTCGCGGTGTCTCCACGCGGATGCTGGGTGCTCTCGGTGCTAGAGCGCGCCGGCGACGCGCCGACGCGGCTCTCGGTGGAAGGCGACCTCGAGATCGTGACGCCCAATGGCGTGCTCCGGATGGGTGCGCGCGACGGGGTCGAGATGGCCTCGGAGGCCACGCTCACGGTCGTCGTGGCGGGTGTGCAGCTGCGCGCCGCCGATGGCGAGGCCTCGTTTGATCGGGCCAGCCTCGCCGCGAGCGCCGTCGATCTCGACGCCGGCCGTCTCGTTGTTCGGAGCATCACCGAAGAGCACACGGTCCAGCGGCTCACTCAGCGAATCGGGAGCGCGCAACGATTCGTCGCGGAGGTCGATCGGCTCCGCGCGGGGCACATCGACTACTGCGCCGAGCGGATGCTCGAGATGCATGGCGAGCACGCGATGGTCACCGCAGATGGTCTCGTCAAGGTCGATGCGGCGCAGATTCATATCGGGTGAGTCGGGTCACGGCTGAGGGATCCCGTGACCGCGCGGAGGGCATTCGGAGCGGCGTCGTCGCGATGGCCACCGGGCTCGGCAAGACGCTCCTCGCAGTGCTCGACACCGAGCGCTTCGCCGCGGAGATCGGGCGTCGCCCACGCGTGGTGCTCGCGTCGCCGGACTCGTTCATCTATAGGGCCCAGGAGGTTTTCATGCGCTCGTCCATTCTCCAGTTCCTCGTTCTGTTGCTCCCGCTCTCCGGTTGCTATGCTGACCTCGGCGTCGATGCCGAGGACGGTCCGGACGACACCTTCCTGGGCGCAGCCGACGCGTCAGGCGTCGCGGACCACACGCCGACCGCGTGCGCGGTGCTCAAGCTCACCAACCTCGGGAGTGTCGAAACGCTCGACGGCGTTGTCGGTCTGAGCTCGCAAGCGGCCGACGCGATCTACGCGTACCGACTCGGTCCCGACAGGCTCGCGGGGACCGATGACGACCGGTGGATCCGTGACCTTGCGGAGCTCGACCGCGTTCGCTGGGTCGGCCCGGCAGCGTTCCGACGCTTGCGCGCGTACACCGCCTCGACGGGTTACTCCTGCGCGACGGTCGACGTCCAGGTCCTCGCGTTCAACGACTTCCACGGGAACCTCCAGCCACCGACGGGCTCGTCCGGCCGCATCGTCACGGGTGCGAACCCTGCGACCGATCGCGTCGACGCGGGCGGCGCCGAGTTTCTCGCGACACACCTCGCCCGGCTCGCCGCGACGAACCCAAACACTCTCATCGTCAGCGCGGGCGACGTGGTAGGCGCGACGCCGCTTCTCTCTGCGCTCTTCCACGACGAGCCGACGATCGAGTCGATGAACCTCGTCGGTCTCGACGTGGCGAGCGTGGGAAACCACGAGTTCGACGAGGGCCCGGACGAGCTCCTCCGGCTTCAGCGCGGCGGCTGTCACCCCGTCGATGGCTGCCAGGATGGTGACCCGTTCGCGGGCGCGTCGTTCGACTACCTCGCCGCCAACGTCATCGAGAACGCGTCGGGCGAGACGCTGCTGCCGAGCTGGACCGAGCGGCGCTTCGGCGCGGCGCGCATCGCGATCATCGGCCTCACTCTGGAGGGCACCCCGAACTTCACGACGGCCGCAGGAGTCGTCGGCCTCACCTTCCTCGACGAGGCAGAGACCATCAACGCGCTCGTACCCGAGATCCAGGCCGAGGGGATCGACACCATCATCGTCCTGATCCACGAGGGCGGGGAGGTGACCGGCCTCTACAACGAGTGCGTGGGCATCTCCGGCCCTCTCTTCGAGATCACGCGCAACCTCGATCCGGCGATCGACGTCGTCGTGGCCGGCCACACCAACGCGGCGCACATCTGTGACCTCGATGGTCGGCTCGTCACCAGCGCTGCGCACGCGGGCCGCTTGATCACCGACATCGATCTTCGCATCGACGAGGTCACGGGCGAGGTCGTCTCGCGCACCGCGGCGAACGTGATCGTGACGCGCGACGTGACGCGCGACGCTGCGCAGACCGCGCTCATCTCGAAGTACGTGACGCTCTCCGCGCCGCTCGCGAACCGCGTCATCGGCAGCGTCTCGGCGGACCTCCTCCGCGTCGTGAACGCGGCCGGCGAGTCGACGCTCGGGGACGTCCTCGCGGACTCGCAGCTCGCCGGGACGTCGTCGCAAGAGACCGGAGGGGCGGTCGCCGCCTTCATGAATCCGGGCGGCATCCGGGCGGACATCATCGCGTCGCAGATCAGCGGCGGCGAGCAGGCGAATCAGGTCACCTACGGTGAGGCGTTCGCGGTGCAGCCGTTCGGCAACAACCTCATCACGCTTACGCTCACGGGCCGCGAGGTCGAGCTTCTGCTCGAGCAACAGTGGTCGATGGTGGCGGGCAGCGAGCAGCAGACGATCCTCGCGCCCTCCGCTGGCGTCTCGTACGCGTGGGATCCGGCACGCCCCATCGGCGATCGGGTCGATGCGGCGACGATCCGGATCGGCGGCGCTCCGCTGGACTTCTCCGCGCGCTACCGGATCACGGTCAACATCTTCCTCGCGGGCGGCGGCGACGGCTTCACGGTGCTGCGCAACGGCACCGATCGCCGCAGCGGACCGGGCGACCTCGAACCGCTGGCTGCCTACCTGACGGCCTACGCGCCGGTCGGCCCGCCGGCGCTCGACCGCATCACGCGCCGCGCGCCCTGAAGGCGGCCGGTCTCGCATCGCCCATACGCTCGGCGCGATCCCGCCGGCTCGCCCGGTGAGCGTGGTCACGATAGTCGATGGGGATCCCGGCCTGGCTGATCACGCTGGGTGATGTTCCAAACGAAACCCCCTCGGCGAGCTTGATCAGCACGATCCGAGGGGGTCCCCTCCGTTCTGCTCGGACAGCGCGTGGATCGCCTCGGCGTCGAAGAGTCGTTCTTCGGTGCGTCCTAAACCCCGCCTCACCCGCCCCGCAGCACCGCCCGCGCCTCCGCCGCCGTCGGCCGCTGCTCCGCCCGCTTCGCCAGGCACCGCCGCACCAGCGCATCCAACCCATCGGGCACCGTCGCCTCCGCCGCGCGCGCCGACGGCACCTCACCCTCGGCGATGGCCACCATCACCTCCGCCGCCCCGCCCGCGTAGAGCCGCCGCCCGGTGAGCAGCTCGTACAGCACCACCCCCGCCGCGAACACGTCGCTGCGCCCGTCGATCACCCGTAGCCCCGTCACCACCTCCGGGGCCATGTAGCCCCGCGTGCCCTTCATCACCCCGCGGTCGCCGTCCTCGCGCCAGCGGCTCGTCGCGATGCCGAAGTCGATGAGCGTCACCGACCCGTCGTCGCGCGCGATCACGTTGCCCGGCGCCACGTCGCGGTGCACCGCGCCCAGCGCCTCGCCCGCCTCGTCGGCCCGCCCGTGCACGTGGTCGAGCGCGTCGAGCAGCCCCGCCACCCACGCCGTCGCCAGCGACTGCGAGACCCGCCCGGCGGCCATCACCGCGTCGAGCCCGCGACCCTCGGCGTGGTCGAGCACCAGGTGCGGCACCCCCGCGGCGTCGCGGTACCGGGCCCGCAGCGTCGGGATGCCCGGGTGGTCGAAGGCCCCCAGCAGCCGCCCCTCGTGCTCGACCATGGCCACCAGCGCCGGGTCGTACACGCAGTGCCGGTGCATGCGCTTGAGCACCCGCGCCGCGCCGTCGGCGTCCTGCGCCGCGAAGGTCTCGGCCAGGGCGCCCACGCCCAGGCTCCGCCCCAGGCGCAGCGCCGGTGGCTCCGTCATGTCCGCGCCTGCTCCGGTCACCGCGCCGATCACGGTCGCGAGTATACTCCGCGGCGGTTGCGAGCGTCCGCTGGTCCAATCGTGGCCTCAGCCGAGACCGTCGCCGCGCCCCAGCAAGACCCACCATCATGCGGCCGAACCTCTGCCTGCTCCTCGCTCTCGCCGGCCTCGGCTGCGGCGCCTCGGTGACCTCCAGCGCCGCCGCCCCCGCTGACGTCCCGTCGGTCGTCGACGCGCCTGCTCCGGTGGACGTGCCCCCCGCGCCCGTGGATGTGCCCCCCGCGCCCGTGGATGTGCCCGCTGTCAGACCGACCGACCTCCCGCTCGGTGAGGCGTGCAGGAGCGACCAGGAGTGCGCGTCGGGCGTGTGCGCGCAGACCCCCGGCGTGGTGGCCGGCTGCGCGCAGCCCTGCGGCGACGACGACGCCTGCGTGGCGATCAACAGCCAGCTGGCGTGCGTGCTCGATCGCGCCCCCGGCGGCGGGCGCCTGGTGTGCGGCCAGGTCGCGGGCGCCGAGACCGAGCGCGCGGGCGCGTGCTCCGAGGACGTGGAGTGCCTCTCGGGCTTCTGCCTCGACGGGCTCTGCCACAACGCCTGCTCGGACGACAGCATGTGCCCCGCGGGCTGGCGCTGCGGCGCGCAGGCGGTGGGCGCGCGCAGCGTGCAGGTGTGCCGCGCCAACCCCATCACCGGGGTCACCGTCGAGGACTACGTGCTCTTCGACGGCCCCAGCGCCGTCGACCGGAGCACCATGCCGTTGGAGGTCGTCGCGTCGCCGGACACCGTGTCGCTCACCTGGGTGACGCAAGACCTCGCGGGCTCCGACCTCTACGCCGCCGTCAGCAACGTCACCGCGCCCGACGCCCGCGCCCTCGTCGACCTCCGCTCCTGGAACTCCCTCCGCGAGCAGCCGGTGCGGATGATCCCGTCGCGGCTGCAGATCAACACGGCGACCTTCCCCGGGCGCATGGGCGAGCCGATGGTGCCGGGGCTCTTCCGCTCGACGCACGCGCTGCTCAACGACCGCGGCGGGGCCTCCGTGGCGACCCGCGCGATGCGGGCGCTGGTGCGGGTGAAGCGCGCCCCGGGCGGCGTCGCGGCCAACGGCTGGACGCTGCGGGTGCGGGTGATCATCGGCGGGGTCACCGGGCTCAACGCCACCAACGCCCGCACCAACACCCGCCTCCAGAGCGCCCTCACCCGGATGCGCTCGATGTACGCCTCCGTCGGGGTCAACGTCTTCGTCGACGGGTACGCCGACCTCCTTCCCGCGGACGGCGCCCGCTTCTCCGTCATCGACAGCCAGGAGGAGCTGCG
Organism: uncultured delta proteobacterium; assembly: GCA_903860995.1. GTDB lineage: Bacteria > Myxococcota_A > Polyangia > Polyangiales > SCUS01. The sequence goes on from CAIOSS010000723.1 coordinate 17,499, forward strand.
CGCGCTCTTCCAGCGCACCGCCGGGATCACGGGCGACGTGCTGACGGTCTTCCTGGTGCGGGGCATCTCGTCGAGCGCGGGCCTGGAGAACGCCATCGGCGTCGCCGGGAGCATCAACGGCCCGCCGGGCATCTCCGGCACGGTGTCGTCGGGCGTGGTCGCGAGCTGGGACAACACCTTCGGCCGCACCGACCTCCTGGCCCAGGTGCTCGCCCACGAGTGCGGCCACTACCTCGGGCTCTGGCACACCATGGAGCGCAACCCCGGGTGCACCATGGCGGGCCAGGCCGACTGCTCCCTCTGGGGCGGCGTCGACAACCTCACCGACACCCCCGCCACGATGGCCGGCGCCTCGCGCTACCTGATGTACTGGACCGCCACCGGGAGCAACGAGCTGCTCTCCGCCGGCCAGGGGCTGATGATGCGGGGCAACCCGATCATCCATTGAGGGGAGTGTCGGGACGGGGCGGAGAGGGACTCAGCCCTCGTCGGAGACTTCGCCCGCGAGGAGCTGCCCGATGACGGGGGTCTCACCGCCGCCGAGCCCGTGCAGGCTGCGCAGGTGGTGGATGAGCATCGCGCGGTTGTCGGTCACCGAGAGGTTCTGCAGCTCGAGCGCGCCGATGCGGTCTTCGGGCGTGAAGGCGGGCTCCTCGACGCGCTCCATGGAGAGCTTCTCGGGCGCGTAGGCCATGTACTCCGCCCGCGTCGCGAGCAGGGTGTAGTCCTCGCCGCGGCGCAGCTCGACGGTCACCTCGCCGGTCACCGACGGGGCGATCCAGCGGGTGAGGGAGTCCTTCAGGAGGTTGGCCTCGGGGTCGTACCACTTGCCTTCGTACAGGAGACGCCCGAGCCGGCGGCCGAGGGTGGCGTACAGGTCGAGGGTGTTCTCGTTGTGGATCGCCGAGAGCA